>JAGHSS010000379.1 GCA_018065745.1 Candidatus Neoflavobacterium equi
AAAATAGTTTGAAAAGACTACTTTTGTTTTTTATACTTAAACTAACAAAAAAATGATTCAATTAGGACAAATCCTTTTTATTTTATCCGTATTAGTTATCCTTCACGAATTCGGACATTATTTAACAGCTAAACTGTTTAAAGTTCGTGTAGAGAAATTTTATTTATTCATGGATGCTGGTTTTTCTCTTGTAAAGAAAAAAATTGGGGAGACAGAATGGGGAATCGGTTGGTTGCCTATTGGTGGATATGTGAAATTGGCCGGAATGGTTGATGAAAGCATGGACACGGAGCAATTGGCACAGGAACCACAACCATGGGAATTCAGATCTAAACCACCATACCAACGTTTGATCATCATGTTGGGAGGTATTATTGTAAACATCCTACTTGCCTGGTTTTTATACACCACAGTGTACATGACTTGGGGTCAAAAATATGTAGCGACAGAAGTAATTCAGAAAAACGGATTGGCTTTTGGTGACGCTGGAACAAAAGCAGGTTTTCAAAATGGAGACCGCATCCTTTCTGTGGACGGTAAATTCCAAGAGCGCTTTAACAGACTAACTTTAGACGTCTTGCTGGGGAATGAAGTTTTGGTGGAAAGAAATGGAGCACAAAAAACAATTGTATTGTCTGACGAGGCTAAGAAAGACATCTTAGGTATGGAAGGTAAGAGCTTCATGCAACCACGTATGCAAAACTTGGGAATTGATTCCATCTCGCCAGCAGGTCCTGCTGCCAAAGCTGGATTGAAAGTTAACGACATCATCACGTCTATCAACGGACAAAAAATCACATATTACGACCAATTTAAAACCAGCATCGACAAGAATCCAAAAGACAGTTTGACGTTGGAGGTTAACAGAGGTGGAGAAAACATCACATTGAAAGCATTGACTAATGCTGAGGGAATGTTGGGAATCACCAACAAGATCAAAATGGATGACGCCTTCCAAGTGAGTAATGTTTTACCATTTGGAGCTGCTGTAAAGGCTGCAATTGACGAATCATACACTTTGATTGTTTACAATGTGAAACAGTTCAAATTGATCTTGAAACCAAAAACAGAAGCATACAAGCACGTAAAAAGTCCAATTGGTATTGCACGCGCTTTACCTGACACGTGGAATTGGGAGTTTATTTGGAATTTTACCGCGTTATTTTCTATCGGTTTGGCGTTCATGAACATCTTGCCAATCCCAGGTTTGGACGGAGGTCACGCCCTTTTTACCATCGTTGAAATGTTGACGGGAAAAAAATTATCAGAAAAATCAATGGGCTATGTTCAAACCTTTGGAATGATTATCTTATTGACACTAATGGCTTTAACGTTTGGAAAGGATATTTTTGAATTAATCGTAGATAAATTTATCAAATAATTTTTTTAAAAAGGTTTGCAGGATTGAAAAATCGACTTATATTTGCACCGCAATAAAGGCAATAAACCTTCCTCCTTAGCTCAGTTGGTTAGAGCATCTGACTGTTAATCAGAGGGTCCTTGGTTCGAGCCCAAGAGGGGGAGCAATTTTTACAAATCCATTCTTTTTTAAAGGATGGATTTTTTTTTGCGCCTCTATTTCATATCCTTAGTAACGTTTATAAAGTACACGACAAGGAACACAAATCTCCCAAACTTAAGTTTTGCTTAAGGTTGCCCCCGCTTTATCATTTCATTAAGAACTTCCAAATAATTTTGTTCATGTAAAAAACAAAGACATGAACCAAATCATCAAAAATAACAGATTCACACTCCCTAGCCATTTTGTAATCGGCTTTTGCAGTATTTCTACACTTCTGAGACTTACACTCCTCATTTGGGTTTGGAAAGACCTAAATCACAACCCCATATACCTACTCAAAACATGCATTATCGGTTTGGGCTTTGACCTTGCGTCTGCCGCATTTTTAATCCTGCCAATGGTAGTGTATCTCTACCTTACTCCAAGTAAAATCACCGGGTCACTTTTTGACAAAATCGTCCTTTACTTTTTAACCACACTCTTGACCTTAATTTCCGTGTTGACCTTTTTCTCAGAACTAACTTTTTGGGAAGAATTCAAAACCAGATTCAATTTCATTGCGGTTGATTATTTGATTTACACCCATGAAGTAGTCGCTAACATTCAAGAGTCTTACCCCATCCCACTTTTACTAACAGGCAGCGGTATTGTGGTTGGAATGTGCCTTTACCTCTTTGTAAAATCAAAAAGCTTTGAAAGAACGTTTGTCAATAAAACAAATTTCACACTCAGAAGCCTTGTTTTTTTTCTTTACGCTACCCTGTTGATCGGCTTTACATCGCTGTACAACAACAGCAGCGCAGAATGGTCTGACAACAGATACCTGAATGAGATCAGCAAATCTGGTGTGTATTCCTTTTTTGCAGCCTTTAGAAACAACCAATTAAAATACGACCAATTTTACAACACCATTCCCCAAAACACAGCCTTTGAGTTGAGCAATAGGATGGTTCACCCTCAGACCCCGCCAAAACCCACATCCATTACCCACAATATCACAGCTAAAACCCCAAATGCGGCCTTGCACCCCAACGTTATTGTCGTGTTGATGGAGAGCATGAGCGGTAGTTTTATGAAGGCTTTTGATCAACAAGAAAACCTGACACCAAACTTAGACGCTATGGCCAGAGACGGGCTGTTTTTCACCAACCTATACGCCACTGGAACCAGAACAGTCAGAGGCATGGAAGCACTGGCGTTAAGCATACCACCAACCCCTGGACAAAGCATCGTCAAAAGACCAGACAACCAAGGATTATTCACCATTGGTAGCGTCTTCAAAGACAAAGGTTACACCAACAATTTCTTTTATGGTGGGGACGGATATTTTGACAATATGAATAAATTTTGGGGTGGTAATGGATTCAACATCTACGACCGCGGGAACAACACCGTTTTAACTGAAGACATCCAAACCCAAAGATTTCACATACCTGATGAAAAAGTACATTTTAAAAACGCTTGGGGAATTTGTGATGAAGATCTTTTTGACGCCGTTATTGAGGCCTCAGACAAGATGTATAAAGAAAACAAACCCTTCTTCAACTTTGCCTTGACAGCGTCCAATCACAGACCTTATACCTATCCAGAGCACACCATTGACATTCCGTCTGGTACTGGAAGAAACGGAGCCGTAAAATATGCTGATTACGCCATTGGAGCCTTTATCAAAAAAGCACGCACAAAACCCTGGTTTAAAAACACCGTTTTTGTTTTTGTCGCTGACCATTGCGCCAGCAGCGCTGGAAAGGATGAGATTGACATCCCAAATTACCACATCCCAGCCATCATTTACAATTTGCCAGACACCCCACCAATGAATATTGACAAACAGTGTTCACAGATTGACGTGATGCCCACCTTGTTTGAAAAATTGAACTGGAGTTATACCTCCAATTTTTACGGCCAAGATGTGTTGGACAGCAATTTTCAAGAGCGTGCATTGATGGGAACCTACAGAAAATTAACCCTGATGAAAAAACAAGAAGTAGTCATTCTTTCAGACCAACACAAAAACAAAGAATACCATTGGGACAAAACAAAAAACACCCTAAACCCGACGCATAAAAACCAACGTCTGTTGCAAGAAGCCATTGCTTATTATCAAACAGCAGATTTTCTTTTCAACACTGGAGGACTAAAAGAGAAAACACCAAAAACAAAAGCAGTGACCGTTGAGGACAACAGCACAAAGCAGTTGCCAAAAACAGCAGTCAAAGCGACGAAAAAATTGCGCAATTCTTAGTTTCCCCAGAAAAAGACGTACCTTTAATCTAGCAATATACAACCAATGAAAATTTTAGTCATAGAAGATCAATGGGGCATCATACAGTTTTTGAAACAAGGATTGACAGAAGAAGGTTATGAAATCCACTATGCTCAAAACGCCATAGAAGCCTATAAAAAAATCAGCGAACACACCTTCGCGTTGATTTTATTGGATTGGATGTTGCCGCAGACCTCTGGAATTGAAGTGTGCAAGCACATCAGGAGTACAGATAAAAAAACGCCAATTCTGTTTTTGACTGCCAAGGACACCTTGCAAGATACCATTGAAGGGTTGAGTGCTGGAGCTAATGACTACATCAAAAAACCTTTTCACTTTGAAGAATTACTGATGCGCATCAAAGTTCAGCTCAGAACAAAACAAGAGGTAGAAGAACGCGTAGAAATTAAAAACTATACCCTTGTTCCCTCTCAAAACAAATTCTACAAAGATGGAATTGAAATTAATCTAACTCAAAAAGAGTATTTGTTTTTAGCTTTTTTAATCAAAAACAAAGGTGTTGTATGTTCAAGAAAGCAGATATTAGCAGAAGTTTGGCACATCAACTTTGAATATGACACCGCCGTTTTGGATGTTTTCATGAACGCGATTCGCAAAAAATTAAAGTTGGACAAGTCAGATAATTTCATTCAAACCATCAGAGGCGTTGGTTTTTTAATCAATCCATAGCGTATGTTTCAAAGTTCATTAAAAAATAAAATAGCAACCTCCAATTTATTGGGGGTTGCGTTGTTAATAGCCGTTGTCTTTGGTTTGATCTACATCACCGTGAGCACCAATGTCAATCTCAAAATAAACAGAGATCTGGATTGGGAATTGGAAAACCATCGGTCAGAAGTAAAACTTAGAGCGGGGAAAATTCAACTTTTTGACCCTGAAGAATGGAATGAATCAGAGCATGAAAACATTTCCATCTACCCAGTTTTCATATCTTTTTTCAACGCAGATAAAACACCATTGGCTGATTCCCCTAATTTGGGAATTGGAAAATTACACCTGCAAAATGGAGCGACAGCAAATAAAAAACTAGATTTATACCTCAATGACATTCCCATCAGGCAGGCACAAACCCCGTTGTATTTCAATGAGCAAATTGTGGGACACGTCGTTATTGCCATAGCCATTGACACCCAAGTCAGCGTCCTGAAGAACCTCTCCATAACCCTTGGAGTTACGTACCCAATAGTTTTGTTGATGCTCTTTTTACTCACCCGTTACATTGCTGGAAAAAACATCAATCCAACCTTAAAAATAATTGAGACCACAAAAGGCATTACAGACACCAGTCTGAATACCCGCATTGTGCTGCCACCAAATAAAGATGAGCTCCACACTCTGGCCAATTCCATCAATCAATTGTTAGACACCATTGAGCATGCCATGACCAGAGAAAAGCAGTTTACCAGCAATGCCTCACATGAATTGAGAACTCCCATTGCAATCATCAAAGGCACCCTGGAAGTGCTGAACAGAAAAGAGCGCACGGTGGAAGAATACAAAGAAAAGATTGCCTATTGCATTCAGGAATGCGACAGAATCAACACCATTTTAGAACAGCTGTTGCTACTTGCAAGGTCAGACCACATGCACATTAATGAACACCTTGAAACCTTTAGTGTGGAAGAAGTACTCTTAGAAACATTGGAGATTTACAACAACAAGATTGTAGAGAAAAATTTAAACGTGCAATTTGACGTTATTAAAAAGCATCAGATTGTATCAAATAAATTAGCTGTAGAAATTATATTACAGAATATTATTTCAAACGCCATCAAGTACAATCAGGCCAACGGCATTTTAAAAATTAACATTGAAGAACACAACAACCAACTCCTATGCACCATTTCAGACCAAGGAATTGGGATGACTGCAGAAGAGCTCCAAAAGATCTATGAAAAGTTCTACCGTTCAGAAGCGGTAGCGCATTCAGAAATATACGGCAATGGCCTTGGATTATCCATTGTCAAAAGCTTGACAGATTTATTACACATCAAGCTCAGTTACACCTCTGCACCACAATGCGGAACCCAAGTAAGATTAGAATTTCCAAACAATTAATACCCGAATTATGGAAGAGAAAATAAACAAAGCGTCCAAAACCGGACGTGAATGGCGACAGATTTCCATTTCAGAAAGAGCCGTTTTAATGCAAAAAGTCAGCAAAAACCTCCAAGATAATTTTGAGCGATATGCTGCACTGATTACAAAAGAAATGGGCAAACCGATCACCCAAGCAGAGGCTGAAGTAAAAAAATGCGCCTTAGTTTGTGATTATTACGCAACAAATGCACCCACTTTTTTAGCAGACAAACACATGGTGTCAGAAGCCTCAGAGAGTTTTGTGCGCTATGATCCACTGGGGGTTATTCTGGGCGTCATGCCGTGGAATTTCCCGTTTTGGCAAGTTTTCCGTTTTGCCGTTCCCACGCTGATGGCCGGCAACACCGTTTTGGTTAAACACGCCAGCAACGTCAGCGGTTGCGCCGCCTTGATAGAAGACATTTTCATCCAATCTGGTTTTCCAGACGGAGCATATCAGAACCTGCCCATCCAGAGCAGCGCCGTGGAAGCCGTGATTGCCCATCCAGCCGTCAAAGCCATTTCCCTGACCGGTAGTGAAGATGCCGGAAAAGCCGTTTCCAGCACCGCCGCCAAGCACTTAAAAAAGTCCGTTTTGGAATTGGGAGGCAGCAACGCCTTCATCATTTGTGCAGACGCAGATTTGACCACCGCCGTTCCTCTTGCCGTGACCGCCCGCATGCAGAATGCCGGCCAGAGCTGTATTGCAGGCAAAAGATTCATTGTCCACCACAGTTTGTTGGACGCTTTCACACAGAAATTCGCAGATCAAGTTGCCCAAATGAAGTTTGGCGACCCACAAGATAGAGCCACAGAAATTGGCCCCATCGCCCGTGAGGATTTGGCAGAAGAAGTGGAACGCCAAGTCAATGACTCCATCGCCCAAGGTGCAAAAGTAGTCCTTGGCGCCCAAAGAAAAGGTGCCTATTACAGCCCCACCGTTTTGAGTAACATCACCCCAACCATGCCCGTTTTTGCCCAAGAAGTCTTTGGCCCCGTTGCCCCGATTATTGGATTCACAGACTTTGAAGAAGCCATCGCCCTGAGCAACGCCGCAGAATTTGGCTTGGGCGTCAGCGTCATTACCAAAGACGTCGCCGCCTTACTACCCCACATTTCAGCCTTTCAAGAAGGCTGCGTTTTCATCAACGAAATCGTAAAATCTGATCCCAAATTACCCTTTGGAGGTATCAAAAAA
>JAGHSS010000189.1 GCA_018065745.1 Candidatus Neoflavobacterium equi
CCTTAAGTTTGAACTACATTCCTTGACTTAAATGGATATAGGAAGAAAGACACGTTAATTTAGCGCGTTCTTTAAATGTAAGAAAAAAATAAACAAACTCAATAAACAAACACAAATTATACTTATGGATCCAGTACAACCATACCATCCAAAAAACAAAGTAAGGATTGTTACTGCTGCGGCCCTTTTTGATGGCCATGATGCAGCGGTGAACATCATGAGACGAATTATACAAGCTACAGGTTGTGAAGTGATTCACCTTGGACATGATAAAAGTGTGGAGGATGTGGTAAACACAGCCATCCAAGAAGATGCCAATGCCATTGCTATGAGTTCTTATCAAGGAGGACACAATGAATATTTTAAATTCATGTATGACCTACTTCAAGAACGCGGTGCAGGACACATTAGAATTATGGGAGGTGGAGGAGGAGTTATCCTTCCTTCAGAAATCAAAGATTTGATGGATTATGGAATTTCAAGACTTTACTCTCCAGATGACGGTAGAGAATTGGGACTTCAAGGAATGATCAATGACATGGTTCAGCGTGCAGATTTTGCAACGCCAGATTTAGTATTGCCAGAAGGGAAAGATGTATATCAATCGCTATCTGACAAAGACGTTACGACCATTTCTCGCCTAATATCTTATGCAGAAAACAGACCAGAAGACTTTGATCAAATTTTTAAATTTGATCCTGCACAACACAAAAATTCACCTGTTTTAGGTATTACTGGAACCGGTGGGGCAGGTAAATCTTCTATGGTGGATGAATTGGTGCGCAGATTCTTAATTGATTTCCCTGAGAAAACAGTTGCTTTAGTATCTGTTGACCCATCCAAAAGAAAAACAGGTGGTGCGTTGTTGGGAGACAGAATCAGAATGAACTCCATCAACAATCCAAGAGTATACATGCGTTCATTAGCAACGCGTCAATCCAATTTGGCGCTGTCAAAATATGTACAAGAAGCAGTTCAAGTACTTCAGGCAGCAAACTATGATTTAATCATTTTGGAGACTTCCGGAATTGGTCAATCTGACACAGAAATTTTGGATCACAGTGATGCATCTTTATACATCATGACTCCAGAATTTGGTGCAGCAACTCAGTTGGAGAAAATTGATATGTTGGATTTTGCAGATATTGTTGCCATCAACAAATTTGACAAAAGAGGGGCTTTAGACGCAATTAGAGATGTAAAAAAACAATACCAACGCAACCACAACTTATGGGACGCAAATCCAGATGACATGCCTGTTTTTGGAACGATTGCATCTCAGTTCAACGATCCTGGTACCAATGCTTTGTACAAAGCCATCATGGATAAGATTGTTGAGAAAACAAGTGCATCGCTAAATTCTTCTTTTGAGATCACTCAAGAGATGAGTGAAAAAGTATATGTGATTCCACCAAATAGAATCAGATACCTGTCTGAGATTGCTGAAAATAACAGAAAATACGATCAAACGGTTAAAACACAACGCGAGGTTGCACAGAAGTTATACGGTATATTCAAAACTGCTGAAAGTGTTTTAGGAGCTAAAATTGGTATTGATAAATACGGTATCGTTGATGAGACCTTAGCAACTACAGATGCAGACAAAACCCTGTTTTTATCTTTGTTGAAAAAAGAATTTGACAAGGTAAAAATGAATTTAGATCCTTACAATTGGGAGGTGATTTTAAACTGGGATGAAAAAGTAAACAAATACAAAAATCCAGTTTATTCCTTTAAGGTAAGAGACAAAGAAATAAAAATCGCAACGCATACGGAGAGTTTGTCACATTTGCAAATTCCAAAAATTGCCTTGCCTAAATATGAAGCTTGGGGAGACATCTTGAGATGGAATTTACAGGAAAATGTTCCTGGTGAATTCCCATTTACCTCAGGTTTATATCCATTCAAACGCGAAGGAGAAGATCCAACAAGAATGTTTGCTGGAGAGGGTGGACCTGAGCGTACCAACAGAAGATTCCACTATGTATCTTTGGGTATGCCAGCCAAACGTCTATCCACTGCATTTGACTCTGTAACACTTTATGGTAATGATCCAGGGCATCGTCCTGACATCTATGGAAAAATTGGAAATGCTGGGGTTTCCATCTGTTGTTTGGATGACGCTAAAAAATTGTATTCCGGGTTTGACTTGGCACACGCAATGACTTCTGTTTCCATGACGATCAATGGTCCAGCTCCAATGTTGTTGGGATTCTTTATGAATGCTGCCATTGACCAACAATGTGAAATATACATTAAGAACAACGGTTTAGAGGCTGAGGTAAAAGCCAAAATCAAAGCCATCTATGCTGATAAAGGCATTGAACGTCCGGTTTATAACGGAGCATTGCCTGAGGGTAATGACGGTTTGGGATTGATGTTACTTGGGGTAACTGGTGATCAAGTATTGCCTGCTGATGTTTATGCTGAAATCAAACGCAATACATTGGCTCAAGTGCGCGGAACAGTTCAAGCGGATATCTTGAAGGAAGATCAAGCTCAAAACACCTGTATTTTCTCAACAGAATTTGCGTTGAGGTTGATGGGTGACGTGCAAGAATACTTCATTAACAACAATGTTAGAAATTTCTATTCTGTTTCTATATCTGGTTACCACATTGCAGAAGCAGGAGCAAATCCAATTACACAATTGGCGTTTACTTTGGCTAACGGATTTACTTATGTAGAGTATTACCTTTCCAGAGGAATGGATATTAATGCATTTGGTCCAAACTTATCGTTCTTCTTCTCAAACGGGATAGATCCAGAATATGCGGTAATTGGACGTGTTGCTCGTAAAATTTGGGCAAAAGCTTTAAAACAAAAATACGGAGCAAATGAACGTGCTCAGATGTTGAAATATCACATCCAAACTTCTGGTCGTTCTTTACATGCTCAAGAAATTGACTTTAACGACATCAGAACTACATTACAAGCACTTTATGCAATTTATGACAACTGTAATTCATTGCATACCAATGCTTATGATGAAGCGATTACCACGCCAACAGAAGAATCTGTGCGCAGAGCAATGGCCATTCAGTTGATTATCAATAAAGAATTGGGATTGGCTAAAAATGAAAATCCTATCCAAGGATCATTCATCATTGAAGAATTGACAGATCTTGTTGAAGAAGCAGTACTCTTAGAATTTGATAAAATTACAGAGCGTGGTGGAGTTCTTGGAGCGATGGAAACCATGTACCAACGTTCAAAAATTCAAGAAGAATCTCTTTATTATGAAACTTTGAAACACGATGGTCGCTTCCCAATTATTGGAGTAAACACCTTCTTGAGTTCCAACGGTTCAAAAACGGTAATTCCTGCTGAAGTAATTAGAGCAACAGAAGAGGAAAAACAATTCCAAATCAAAACCAAGGAATCTTTGAATAAAGCAAATGAAGCAATTACAGCAGCACATATAGCTAAAATTCAAGAAATTGCAGTTCAAAATGGCAATATTTTTGACGCGCTGATGGAAGCGACAAAATGCTGTACTTTAGGTCAAATTACAGAGGGATTATTTAAAGTTGGAGGACAATACAGAAGAAATATGTAATTTATTTCAAAGTGTGTGTTTCTGATTTGAATACATATCACAAATAATATTTTAAAAAACCGAATGATTTTACATCATTCGGTTTTTTTTACGGGATTAATTCATTTGATAAACAGCAGATTATAATTTCATTTAATCCCTATCTAATGCTTATTTGTTATCAAATCATGGTGTTGATTGCCAACTTTGCAAATGAGTTTGATTTGTAAGTAAAATAGCGCAGTGT
>JAGHSS010000165.1 GCA_018065745.1 Candidatus Neoflavobacterium equi
TAGATGGAATCTGCAAAGGATAAAATCACCATTTTCTTAGAAGCTATGGTATATTGGACGTATAAATTATGTAAATCGCGTTGCAGCAAATCTTCTGAAGACTTGAGTTGCATTTCACTTATTGCTGAATTTTTTTTAGCGACTTGTTTCAATTTACTGTAAACAGTTGGGAACTGAAGTGTTTGTTCTACACCAAAGTTTGTATCGTAATACGGTCCATTCAATTGTCCGAATCCCGCTGAAAATGACGTTGGTCCAAGAACAGTCGTCTCATTTTCTGCCTGTTTATTTCTATTGACCAATCCACGTTGGTATTTCAAGTTCAAATTCTCCGCTTTTATGCGCTCTTGAGCTTGTGTAAACGGAATCTCTTGTGCATTCCCCCCTATAGAAAATAGAAGTAAACCCCCAATGATCAAACTCTTCGCATTTGGAATTACCTTGGATAACCCCAGTTTTTTATTTTCATTTTTAATCATAAGATAATAGATGATAGGTAAAAGAAATAATGTCAAGAAAGTAGCGCTCATCAACCCACCAATAACTACTGTTGCTAGTGGTCTTTGAACTGCAGCACCAGCACCATTGCTTAGCGCCATTGGAATAAATCCAAAAGAAGCTACAAATGCGGTCATCAGTACAGGTCTTAATCTGGCATGTGTTCCCTTTAAAATAATTTTAATTGGATCTGTAACTCCTGATTTTCTAATGCTGTTAAATTCTGACAGCAAGACAATACCATTCAATACGGCAATTCCAAACAAGGCAATAAATCCTACTCCAGCACTAATACTGAAAGGCAAACCTCTACTGGCAAGCAATAGTATGCCTCCAATAGCTGATAATGGGATGGCAGTATAGATGATCAAACTTTCTTTGATAGATTTAAACGCTATGTATAGCAAAACAAATATCATGGCAAGTGCAATGGGCACGACTAAAGACAATCTGGCCTTCGCATCATTTAAGTTTTCATAACTACCACCATATTTTATGTAATAACCAGGTTCAAATTTTAAAGATTTGTCCACCTTCAACTTTAATTCCTCAACAACCGTTTGGATGTCTTTGTCCTTTACATTAAAACCAACAATGATTCTTCTCTTCGCATCTTCACGTTGAATTTGGTTTGGACCGTTGACAATGGATACATCAGCCAACTCCTTTAGTGGAATTTGCATTCCTGTTGGAGATGCTATGAGTAAATTTTGAATGTCGTTAATATTTTGTTTGTTATTGCCATCCAAACGCACAACAAGGTCAAACCTTCTTTCTCCTTCATAGTACATTCCTGCAGATTGTCCCGCAAAACCCATATTGATTGCCTTATTGATTGCATTAATGTGAAACCCATACTTTGCAATTTGATCTCTTTTGTAACTAATAACAACCTGAGGCATCCCCGTTATAGGTTCAATGTATAAATTTTGTGCCCCATCCACTGTTTTGATTAACTCTCCAAGTTCCGCAGCAGATTTTGCAAGTTTGTCCAAATCATCACCAAAAATTTTGATTACGACATCTTGGCGCGCACCTGTCATCTATTCGTTAAACGCATTTGAACAGGATATTGGAAACTGGTTGTAATCCCAGGAACTACAGCAACAGCTGCACTCATCTTCTCTGATAATTCCGTGATGTTTGACGCAGACGTCCATTCTTTTTTATTCTTTAGAATAACCAACATATCTGCAGCATCCATCGGCATGGGATCTGTTGGGACTTCACCACTACCAATCTTAGTCACTACCTTTTCAACCTCAGGAAATTGATCTTTTAAAATCTTGGCTGCTTTAGATGAATATTCCATGGTTGTGGATAAAGAAGACCCACTCAACACACGCGTTTCAACAGCAAAATCCCCCTCTTCTAAGGACGGGATAAATTCCCCACCCAAAGAGGAAGCTACAAACATACTGAATACAAAAAGCCCGATGATAACACTTATTGTCAGTTTTGTTTTTCTAATTACTTTTCTAAGTATTTTACCATAAAATCGCTCTACTTTCTCCATGATGCGATCTGAGAAATTCTTCTTAGTCTTGAAGTTTTTATCCAACACAAGGGAACTCATCATAGGAACGTAAGTCAAGCTTAATATAAAAGCACCCAACAGCGCAAATGCAACCGTTTGAGCCATAGGAATGAACATTTTACCTTCAATACCTTGCAAACTAAAAATTGGCAGGTAAACTAAGAGAATGATGATTTGGCCAAAGACTGCTGAATTCATCATTTTTGAGGAAGAGCTTACCACTTCTTCATCCATTTTAGCTTGGGATAAAACCGTTGTTCTACCAAATAACTTCTTAGATGTCAGGTGGTGCAAAATCGTCTCTACAATAATGACGGCCCCATCAACAATAAGTCCAAAATCCAATGCACCAAGACTCATCAAATTACCACTCACTCCAAAAGCATTCATCATGCATATTGCAAAAAGCATTGAAAGCGGAATCATAGAGGCTACCAAAAATCCTGCTCTTATATTTCCAAGGAAGAACACCAATACAAAAAGTACAATCAACGCCCCTTCCAAAAGGTTTTGTTCAACGGTAGCAATGGAATTGTTAACCATTTTAGTACGGTCCAAAAATGGTTCAATAACAACCCCTTTAGGTAAGGTTTTTTGAATTTCTGCAATGCGCTCCTTAACCTTTACAACAACCTTGCTGGAGTTCTCCCCTTTCAACATCATTACTACTGCTCCGGCAACTTCTTGAGAACCATTGTACGTCATCGCTCCATATCTAATGGCTTTACCAATTTTAACTTCAGCGACGTCTTTTATCAATAAGGGAAGCCCATTGACATTGGACTTTATCACCGTATTTTTAATGTCTTCTATACTGCCAATAAGTCCCTCAGAACGTATGTAAAGCGTTGTAGGTCCTTTTTCAATATATGCACCTCCAGTGTTGTCGTTGTTATTGGCAATGGCATCAAATAAGTCTGAGATCTCTACCCCATAGGAATTTAAGCGGTCTGCGTTAACAGCAACTTCCAACTGTTTTAAATTTCCACCAAAGCTGCTCACCTCAGCAACCCCTTTGACATTGAGCAACTGTTGTCTAACCAACCAATCTTGAATGGTTCTCAACTCAGTCAAGTCAAACTGATCCTCATACCCTTTTTCAGGTCTTACAACGTATTGGTAGATTTCCCCCAAACCGGTTGAGATTGGTCCCAATTCAGGTGTTCCAACACCCGCAGGTATTTGATCTTTCACCTGTCCTAAACGTTCCCCAACCTGTTGTCTTGCCCAATAGATGTCAACGTCGTCCTCAAAGACAATCGTTATTAGTGAAAGTCCAAATCTTGAAAAACTTCTAATTTGTTTGGTTCCGGCAATATTGCTATTGGCTTGTTCTATAGGAAAGGTTACCAAACGTTCAATATCAGTTGCACCCAATGCAGGCGCAACGGTTAAAACTTGAACTTGATTGTCTGTGATGTCTGGAACTGCATCTAGTGATAATTGGGTAACTTGATAACTACCATAGCCAATTAAGGCAATAGTCATCAATATGATATAGAGTTTATTCTTTACAGAAAACTCAATAATTTTATGTAGCATTCAACTAAATTTTAAAATAACAAAAAACACATAAGGTGTAAATACAACT
>JAGHSS010000004.1 GCA_018065745.1 Candidatus Neoflavobacterium equi
CACTTACACCTCTTAACAATGAAGTATTTAAAATGGATAATTATAGTTCTAGCTCTTGGGATAGGAAGTCTTTACGTCTTTAAAATAGACTACTTAATAAAAGCCGTGCGCACCATATATCTCAATGGTTATAAAACCGCATTTTTAGATGACTACAATTATTTTGACAATAGAACCATAGAAAATGGGGTGGCACAACCTTGGGCTAACTCCAAAGATTACAACCTTGTAAAACCTTCAGATAAACTTTTAGAAACACACAAAGAATTGGGTACAATTGCCTACGTCATCATTAAAAATGACAGTGTTTTTCACGAGAGTTATTATGACAACTATACAGAAAACTCCAAGACAAATTCATTTTCCATGGCAAAGAGCATCATTTCTGCCGCCTTGGGAAAAGCCATCATGGAAGGCAAAATCAAGTCACTGGATCAAAAAGTGGTTGATTTTTTACCTGAATTAAAAGGCCAATACGCAAAAGATTTAACGGTAGGTGATTTGTCCTCCATGAGTTCTGGAATGAATTGGGATGAACATTACAGCAGTGTGACCTCAGTTACCACACAGGCCTATTTTGACAACGACATCAGAAAAATGATGCTCAACATTCCCATCACCAAAAAACCGGGCGTGAGATTCTCTTACCAAAGTGGGGACACCCAACTGTTGGCAATGGTTTTGGAAAAGGCCATTGGAACTACCATCTCTGAATATGTATCTGAAAAATTTTGGAAACCAATGGGGGCTTCTCAGGAAGCGCTATGGCAATTGGATCACGAGGGTGACGGTATTGAAAAAGCCTACTGTTGTGTTGCCAGCAATGCCAAAGACTTTGCGCGCTTTGGAAAACTGTATAAAGATTACGGGAAATGGAATGGAAAAACTATTTTAGACAGTACCTTTGTATCCAAATCAATTAACCCGCGTTTTGCAGACAGTCCAGAATATGGATATGGTTGGTGGCTTCACAATTTCATGAACAAGAAAATGTTCTATATGCGTGGACATCTAGGTCAGTTTGTCATCGTTGTTCCCCAAGACAATCTCATCATTGTCAGACTGGGACACATCAAAGGCTTACAAACAGATAAAGACCCGCACAGCAATGATTTTTATGTGTATGTTGGAGAAGCTTACAAAATGCTTGAACAAAGAAAATAAAATTTATGTTGGATAAAATTCAACTGCAACACCTGTTGTTTTTAGACATAGAAACGGTTCCTGAACAAAGGGCGTTTGCCAATTTAGACCCAGAAGTTCAACTGCTGTTTGAACAAAAGACAACCTACCAAAGAAAAGACCTGTACACAGCAGAAGAATTTTATGGACAGGCGGGAATCTGGGCAGAGTTTGGAAAAATCATTTGCATCTCTGTTGGCTATTTTGTGTTTAAAAATGACATCAGACAATTTAGAATAAAGAGTTTTCACGGCACGGAAGAACAGATCTTAAAAGACTTCAACAACCTTTTGGAGAATCATTTCAGCGCCCCGCACTATTTGCTGTGTGGACACAATGCCAAAGAGTTTGATTTTCCATACATTGCCAGAAGGTGCATCATCAATCAAATTCCCCTCCCGGCAAAGCTGAACATCATGGGGAAAAAACCTTGGGAGGTACCACATATAGACACCATGGAGCTTTGGAAATTTGGTGATTACAAACACTATACGTCCATCAAGCTTCTGACCCACATTTTGGGAATTCCCTCACCAAAAGACGATATTGACGGTAGTGATGTTGCCAGGGTGTATTATGAAGAAAAAGACATTGACCGCATCATCACCTATTGCGAAAAAGATGTTTTGGCTGTTGCTCAAGTCATATTGAGACTTAAAAACAACCCCTTATTGGT
>JAGHSS010000210.1 GCA_018065745.1 Candidatus Neoflavobacterium equi
GGACTCGAACCTGTGACCTTCGGGTTATGAGCCCGACGAGCTGCCTACTGCTCTATCCCGCGCTATGCGTTTTGACTCTCAACGTCGTTTTTGTTGATTCAGTCGTTCAATATGTGGAGGAAAACCTCTGTGAACTTAGTAGCGGGAACAGGACTCGAACCTGTGACCTTCGGGTTATGAGCCCGACGAGCTGCCTACTGCTCTATCCCGCGATTTGTGAGTGCAAAAGTACACCAATTTTCATATAAAACGATTATTTTTCAATAATAATACTTTTTTTTTTTAATCGGCTAAGATTGACTAACTTTGCAGGCTAAAATAATAAGTATGTCACACAAAGCAGGTTTTGTAAATATTATCGGAAATCCTAACGTGGGTAAATCAACCTTGATGAATGCCTTTGTTGGAGAGCGTCTTTCCATAATTACCTCAAAAGCCCAAACAACCAGACATAGAATACTTGGTATCGTTAATGGAGATGATTTTCAAATCATGTTCTCAGATACCCCAGGGATCATCAAACCGGCCTATGAACTTCAGAATTCCATGATGGATTTTGTAAAGTCGGCTTTTGAAGATGCAGATGTTTTAATATACATGGTTGAAATTGGAGAAAAAGAATTAAAGGATGAGGCATTTTTTAACAAAATTGTACATTCTAAGATTCCAGTATTGTTGTTGTTAAACAAAATCGATAAATCCAACCAAGAACAATTAGAAGAACAAATTGCCTTGTGGAAAGAAAAAGTGCCTAACGCAGAGATTTTTCCAATCTCAGCCTTGGAAAACTTTAATGTCAGTGAGGTTTTAAATAGAATCATTGAATTGTTGCCAGAATCACCGGCATATTATCCAAAAGATGCCTTGACTGACAAACCAGAACGTTTCTTTGTCAATGAGTCTATCAGAGAGAAAATCCTTTTGAATTATGAAAAGGAAATTCCTTATGCTGTTGAGATTGAAACGGAGGAATTTATTGAGGATGAAAAAATCATCAGAATCAAAGCTGTGATTATGGTGGAACGCAATTCTCAAAAAGGAATCATTATTGGTCACAAAGGAAGCGCAATTAAGAAAGTAGGTATTCAAGCCCGTCAGGATTTGGAAAAATTCTTTGACAAACAAGTTCACCTGGAGATGTTTGTTAAAGTAAATAAGGATTGGAGAAGCAGTGACTATCAGTTAAAGCGCTTTGGATACAATCAAAAATCATAAGTAAGAATAAAAAAAAAGTGCAGTTGTTCAGTGATGGGATTGAATCACAGCTGTACTTGCACTAAATACATAAAGTAAATGAATAATATCGTAGCCATTGTTGGTAGGCCAAATGTTGGTAAATCTACGTTTTTTAACCGCTTGATTCAACGCCGTGATGCAATTGTTGACTCAGTAAGTGGGGTAACAAGAGACCGTAATTATGGGAAGAGTGAGTGGAACGGAAAAGAGTTTTCTGTTATTGATACCGGAGGTTACATCAAAGGGTCTGATGATGTTTTTGAAGCAGAAATTCGCCGTCAGGTTGAATTAGCTATTGATGAAGCAGATGCCATCATTTTTGTGGTTGATGTGGAAGAAGGAATCACTCCAATGGATGAGGAAGTTTCCAAATTGTTGAGAAAAGTTACCAAGCCAGTTTTATTGGCTGTAAATAAAGTAGACAACTCTAAACGTCTTCGTGACGCTGTTGAATTTTACAATCTTGGATTGGGAGAATTTTTCCCAATTGCAGGTATGAACGGTTCAGGAACAGGAGAATTGTTAGACAAATTGGTTGAAGTGTTGCCAGAAATGCCAAACGTTACTGAAGACGTTGAACCATTGCCACGTTTCTGTGTTGTTGGTCGTCCAAATGCTGGAAAATCTTCTTTCATCAATGCGTTAATTGGTGAAGATCGTTTTGTGGTAACTGATATTGCTGGAACAACACGTGATGCCATTGACACTACTTACAACCGTTTTGGTTTTGAATTTAATCTGGTAGATACTGCTGGTATTAGAAGAAAAGCAAAAGTTAAAGAAGATTTGGAGTTTTACTCTGTAATGCGTTCTGTACGTGCAATTGAGCATTCAGATGTTTGTATCTTGATGATTGATGCTACCCGTGGATTTGAAGGTCAAGATCAGAGCATTTTCTGGTTGGCAGAAAAAAACCGCAAGGGTATTGTAATCTTGGTGAACAAATGGGATTTGGTTGAAAAAGACACCATGTCTACCAAGTTGTATGAAGAAAAAATCAGACAAGAAATTGCGCCATTTACAGATGTGCCTATCCTTTTTGTCTCTGCATTGAACAAACAACGTTTGTTGAAAGCTTTGGAATTGGCTGTGAAAGTTTTTGAAAATAGAAAACAACGCATCCAAACATCTAAGTTCAACGACTTTATGTTGCCAATCATTGAACATACACCACCACCAGCAATCAAAGGTAAATATGTGAAAATTAAATACTGTATGCAGTTGCCAACACCAACGCCTCAGTTTGTATTCTTTGCTAACTTACCTCAATATGTCAAAGATCCTTACAAGCGTTTTATTGAAAATAAATTGAGAGATCAATATGACTTTGAAGGAGTGCCGATTGATATCTATTTCAGAGAAAAATAATACAACA
>JAGHSS010000007.1 GCA_018065745.1 Candidatus Neoflavobacterium equi
ATTTAATGTACAACAATCAGTTTGACAAAAAAACCCAGATTGTCATTTAAGACTTTCCGGGTTTGATTTTTAATAAATTATGTACTTGTATATTAACGCTATAATGAATGCAGATCTGGTCTAAACAAAAAAAAACACGCTTGATATCAAGCGTGTTTTTTATTATTAGTTTACGTTTTTGAACAACGTTGGTGCACTTCCATACAATGGCGTTTTACCATCCCATTTGTCAATGAATTGTTGTTGAATCAACAATGGAGTTAATGTTGCTTGTCTCAATCTGTTGGCTTCTGCCTCTGCTTCTGCTTGAACAATAAGTTTTTTGGCCTGAGCTTCAGAAACGCGCAATTCATTTTCTACTTGTTGTGCTCTTTGAATGGCCGCATTTTTCGCGTCAATCGCATCTGTAATTGACTTTGGATAAGAGATTCCTGAAGTCAATTGCTCCAATGAAAATCCTTCTCCATTTAAAAAGGCCAACATTTTTGTTTGTACTCCCTCTTCAAAACGCTCTCTGTTTGAGATGATCTCATCTGTAAGGAATTTGTTGAATTCTATTCTGTACACATCTTTGATGTGATTGATAATGGTTAGGTTTAAAACTTCATCCAGTGGTTTTCTGTATTTAGAAAATATTTTAGGAGAATTTCCCCCAATCACTCGGATTGACAGCGTTGGATCCACAGTAAATACAGAACCATCTTTGGCGTTGACTGTGAAAGCCTCATAGTTCACTGTCTGTACATAGGTTGGGAATTCATACACACTTTCAGTCATTGGATTGTACCACACACGTCCAGTAACCAAACTCACGTCTTGTACTCCTTTGTCAGAACCGAATAATTTTACTAAAATCCCTTCATATCCCGCATCAATGCGTTCTGTACAGGACAAGGCTGAAATGAAAACTACGATAAGACCAAAAGCGAGTAAAATAAACGTTTGAATTTTAGGGGTTGAAGAATTTTTGTTTGACATATAGTATAGTTTTAATTACAATTAATATGTAAATACACATTAAAACGACTCCAAATATTACATCCCGATCTGACGGGGCACTAATTAAATGAAAAGAAGTAGTTATGGACCAAAATAATAAGGCCAAAACCAGAGGCACCAAGGCTAGTAAATAATATTTATTCATAGTCGTTTTGTGATTTGTTAAATATATAAGTTTTTTCACACAAAAACAAATAATAACCGACATACTTGATGTTTTACCGAAAAATAGTTCGTAAAAAATTAAAATACCAAACAATTATGCTGTTTTATAGCAGTCACAAAATGCATTTGCTGAAAGCTTCGCAAGCTGAGACTGATTGTAGCCTTCAATGGTGAGTGTTATGATTGTATAAAGAAGGTTGTAATGCAAATTGGTGGACATGCGTTAGGGATTGAAGCGGCATCCTTTTTAAAGAAAAGCTGAGGCAACGAAGCTTTTTTTTAAAAAGATACAGCGCAAAGCCCGCCCTTTCTCTGAGCGGAGCGAAGTTGAAAAGGAACGCCCAAAGGACATTAAAAGGGATACCCGATCGCGATGTTTAAAATCAGGTTGTCCTTGCGCCACTGCTTGTCGCCAAAGTCCACCTTGTCATAGGTCCAGCGTTCGTTTTCTGGGTAATATGGCACCCGGATTGGGAAGGCCAGATCCAGACGCAAAATCAGAATCGAGACGTCAAAACGAAGCCCAAAACCGGCGCCAACTGCTATTTCTTTGTAGAAATCCTTGGTGAATTCTCCCCCCGGACGGGCGTCATTGGCGTTTAACAACCAAACGTTTCCGGCGTCCAAGAACAAGGCGCCACTGACAATGCTGAACAATTTGGCGCGGTATTCCACACTGGCTTCCAACTTGATGTCTCCAGATTGTTCTAACAAAAATTTTGATGTCGATTCATTTGGGTTAAAACTCCCTGGCCCAAGCGTTCTGGTTCTAAAAGCACGGATGCTGTTGGTTCCTCCCACAAAGAATTGCTTGACAAAAGGAACTTCATCAGAATTGCCATAAGGATATGCGATCCCCCCAGCAATGCGGGTTGCGAAACTCTGACGGTCGTCGATTTTGTAATAATATCTAAAATCATTGTCAATTTTCGCATATTGACTGAATGGAACGCCAAAAATATACTTCTCCTTGTCCTTTTCCTTGTTGGCTCCCATCACCAAACCGGTGATATTGGCTGACAAATCCAGCATCCCTTTGTAGTAAAAGGTGTGTTTCTTTGTGGTCTTCATGGTGTTGGTGAAGGTGTAGGAATAAATGGGCCCAAAGGTCAGCTGCTTTTTGAGGATTCTAGCGTCGTATTCATTTTCTTGGGTGCGTTCCAAAAATTGTTCCGTCACGTGACTTGGACTGACATAACTGACGTCCAGCACTTTTAATTCGTGTTCTTTCTCAATGGTTTCTTTCCAGCCATAGCCAAAAGAGGCATTGAATGAATTCAACGCATACAGCTGTTTCCTGAATTGGTATTCGTGACTAATGGTCAACTTGGTTTTGGGAACAAACCAACTGGAAGAGGAAAACTTAAACGGCGCTATAATTCTGGGCCATACCAAGTTGGCTTCTGTACCAAAACGGTACACATCATAGCCCTTATTCTTCTTCCCCAACTGAAAATCCAAACCGGTATATGCAGAAAAAGTAAACAATTCTGCTCCCTTAAAGAAATTGCGGTGGCGCCAATTCAGGTTGACCTCAAAACCGGTATAACTGGCAGAATTTGTTTTTCCTGTGGTCTCAAATCTCAAAGATTTCATGTCTGTTGGCGTCAACATATAGGTCGTCGCCAACACGTGATTGGTGGAATCAGTCACGTAAAATTGATTCTTCACAAACTTGAAAACGCCTAAATTCACCAACCGATTCAGGGATAGGTTGTGGTCATTTCTATTGTACAAATCTCCTTTGTCAAAATATAAGGTACGGTCGTAAATGTGGTTCTTAAATTTTTGCTTAGGATCCACAATTATAAAATTTTTATAAGGAGGAATGGCTAAAATGTCTTCTTTCTTATATCTGTTCCTGCGCACATTATAATCTGCAAAAACAACAATTTTGTCAATAGTAAAGGGATATCTAGCCAAATCTGGTGTTTCTTGTTTGACTTTTAGGTTCAGATCTACCAAATTTCTTCCCACAGTTGAATCTGCTTGAATCAGCAAATAGTCTGGATTGAAAAAGTAATAGCCTTTGTTTTTTAATTCATTGTCAATGCGCACACGCTCTTGTTTAATGGTTTCCAAATTGTATGGATTTCCCATTTTCAACAAACTCCCCGCCTGAGTTTTGGCAATTTCTCGTGCCAACACAGTTGTATCTGATGGAAAGGTGACCAAGCGAATCAGAAATTGTTGCTTGACATTCACTTGGTAATTCACAGCAGCGGTCTTCTTTTTTTGAACGGTATCAAAGGTGGTTGACACATTAAAAAAACCGCGATTTTCTGCATAATTATCCAACAGCTCTGCATTGTATTTCAAGTCAAATTGTTCCATTAAAACAGGAGCCTCTCCCACCTTATTGCGCAGCCAAAATCGGAATCCCTTTTCCTTTTTTGGCTCCCCTGCCAAATGATAAAAGAATAACTTTGGACGCATACCCAAAAATTTCTTGTTGGGTTTTGGACGCAATAAATCGTTTAAATTGGCTTGTAGTCCTTTTCTATTTCCCTTGCTCAATGAATCAGAAAGCACTTGAATCTTGGATCCGCTATATAGATATGATCCTTCAGGAACGGCTTTTAAACCACTACATGAAGTAATTGAAGTTGCTAATACAAAAATTATAAAACTTAGATACCTATTCATCTATAGTATTTTTGGTTTATTTGGATGATTTTCTAACTTTTGAGCCGCGTTTATCGTCAGGATTTTGCACCCCTTCAATATTTTGTGTCGGGTCTGTTGGATCAGACTGCTCCTGGGTATCCCCTTTTTCTGCTTTCTGTAATTTTTCCAACGCCTCGCGCTCTGTTGCTTCACGCTCCAAACGCTGTCTGCGCTCTTCCATCTGCGCTGCTCTATAGCGTTGGTTTTTCTTCCTATTCTCAAATATCTGCTTGAACTTATTGTAGCTCATCGTGATCACAAAGCCAACCCCCGTTTCAACCACCTGACCCTGCATGGTCACCTGATAACGGTTCTTTCTGTAAGCTCTTACCATATATCTGCCGTCTTCTGTCAGCGTGTATTCAGCTGTCACATCTCCTGCGATATTTGTGGATTGTTCATTTTGGCGGTCTTCCCCTTCAATCCCAAAGCTACTGCCGATGGTGATTTTCAATCGGTCGTCAAATAACTTTTTGGAAACCCCCACATTCAAATCAGTTCTGTTTTCCTTCTCCCCACTGCTGTAATCTTCTTGAGATTCCAAATCAAAATTCAACTCCACTCCAGAAACTAATTCTGTTGCCAAGTTGTTTAGCTGGTCTGACAAAATCTTGCTCACACTCTGTCTGGCCATACTCTCTGCAGAAACCCCACTGCTGGATGCAAATGGATTTTCACCAATGAATCTGTTTAGAACCAAAAGGGCAATCACCTGTTTGTTCAACTCTGCTTGATCACCTCTGATCTGAGATAGTTTTTCCTCTGTGGCATCAATCACCTCTGTGGAAACATTGTAATTTTCTTCCGGCATCTTGATGTCAAAACTGATGGTCGGTTTGAGTAATTCGCCCTTCATCATCAAATGAGTTTCAATCGGGATGCGCTGTTTGAATTGATTGCGCTCACTGGAAGCCATCGCTGAAAGTTGGTCATCCAACAAGTCAATTGGCGAGGTATTGCTTTTGTAAATCGCGGTAATGTCCACATTTGCCGTGGTCGGTTCCCCAGTCCATGTAATGGTACTTCCCTCTTTTATATTGAATTTCCTCTTGATGAAGTTAAACGACATATCATAAGAAGACCCCTCTTTAGTTTCATAGGTTCCCGTCAGCGATGTTTTTCCAGAAGGATCAATCCCGCCGGTCAAATCTGCCTCACCTTTCAAAGTCAGGTGGTCCCCATTGACTTTGTCTATGACCAGAGTGATTTTTGCCTCCTTGTTCACACTGATGCGCACATTGATGTTTGCTCCTCTAATCTTGGAGGTTTTTAAATCTTCTGTCAAAGTCAAGGTTTCATTTAACAGCACATTGTCCTGATCAATAAATTCCACAATTCCCTCGCGGTCCACCAAAGACGGATCCTGCTGAGGCAATACAAAATTAAAATCAGTCTTTTCATCAACCTTTAACGTCCCATCAACCACAGGCAAATCCAAATCTCCCTTAATGGTTAGATTCACATCTACAAACATTTTGCCGTAGTAAAAATCATTTTCCTTAACTGTGGAATTCATGATTTGGAAGTTGTTGCCTTTTAACGTCAGGTCAAATCCAAATTCTTTGTAATTAGACGTCAACACATCTCCGTCCAAAGTCAACTTGTTCTTATTGATATCAGTAATGGTAAACTTGTCAAAATTGATACCGGTATCTGTAAACGCAATACTGCTGTTGATGTCTTGAAAAACGGCATTTACCGGAATGACATTAAGTGAAACGTCATTAAATTTAACCGTTCCCTTAACCGATGGAGCATCCAATGTTCCCCGCACTGCCAGATTTCCAGAAAGATATCCTTGGGTGTCTTTCATAAAACCAGAAGCAAATCCCTGAACACTTTGCATCTGCAATTTGTCGATGAAAGCCCGCATATTGATGGTCTTTTTCTTTGGGTTATACAAGCCCAAAATTTTAGCCTCATTCCCATTTCCTGTCAAAAATACACGCGCATTATAATTCCCTTCATTTTTCGTATTCGTGAATTCCACCTTCACATCTCCAATTTTGGACTCCATAACCTCCAAATCTGTGATGTTCAAATCTGCAATAAAAGCAACGGTTTTCTTCAAGTCGCGCAACTCTGCCGTACCATTAATCGTTCCCTTGGCTAAAAGTGAATCTTTCTTGATGATGTGCGTCAGCGTTTCCAGTTTGAAATTTTCCAAAACAACAGACATCGGGGAATTGGGTTTGGTGTTTAGCGATTGTAAAACTATTTTGGTGTTGTCGTTTTGAAGTTGGAACTGATCTGCAAAAATCCCCGCATCAGAAACTTCAATCTTATTGCCATCAGCCACAGACCAATTGTCATAATTTAAAGTCAATCCGTTTGGATTTAAACGCAGTTGCATCAAATCTTTAATCTGAGCAAATGTTCCAGCAATCTGATATTGTTGTTTGCCTGAATCGTCCTTAATCCCCAAATTGTACCCAACCTTATTGTCGTTAACACTACCGTCCAAAGACATATTTTTGATTTGGTAAGAAGGACTAGACAATTTGGCAACCGTCAGGTTGTAGTTCAAAGTAGAATCCACCGTTTTGACATCAATTCCCACATTTGAAATTTGATTCGTGCCGTATTGAAGTTCAGGAATGAGTCCATTTAAGGCAATCATTTTGTTTTCGTGATTGTATTGCATACGCAGTGCCGTCTCTTGGAAAGACTTCAAATTTGGCAGCAGCTTGTACAGCAATTTGTCGTTTTTAATTTTTATTGAAGCGTCAAAAAACGGCTGTTCGATTCTTTTTTTATACCGCGCATTCGCAGTCGGTTTTGCTCCCAGCTGGTAGTACTCAGAAACTGTTTGTTGCATGTATCCCGGCAACTCCAACAGGTGAAATTGTCCCTCAACATCAGCATCCAGGATTTGTGACCTCAAGGTAATTGCATTTTTTTGATCCGCACTTACAATGTCCAACTTGAGGGAATCCATTGGAAAAACAGACTTCCCGTCCGCAAACGCAAAATCATAGATGCGCAGACTTCCATTGAGGTCGTCCGTATTTAAATTTGGAAAGTTAGCCTTGATATTCCCTTTGATCGCCATTGGTTTGTCCACCAAATTCATGGCATAAAGATCAACTTTTGACAGCTGACCATTCAAGTTGATAGACGGCTTGTCCTGGTTGAGATTTCCAATCGCGCTCAAATTGAATTGCGCATTGGGATCCTCCATCGTGGAATGCACAATATAATTGCCTTTCACAACCTCTCCATCCAAATTCAGATGCTTGTAAGTATAGCCGTTGTACACCGCCTGCTCCACCTTACCGGTGAAATCAGCATTCATCCTGCCGGGATCAAAACTAGTACCCACAGCCTTTACAGCAACAGTAACCTTGCCAATGTCTTTGTTTTTTAACAACGCGCCTACATTGAAATTATTAAGTGCAGCATCCACATCAAATCGCTCTTGGTTTTTAACCTGTTGATTGAGTATTGCTTTCAAACGCGCACCACCAAAAGACGATTGAAGTTTCAGATTGGCAAAGAAGTTACTGATTTGCCCCTTTACAGCACCCTGAACGGATAGTTGCTGAGGCAGTTGGATGTTGTTGGGTAGGGTTCCTTTTGGAAGGAGCCCCAAAATATCGTTTCGATTCGTAGACAATTGGTTGACATTCAGATCAAAATAGGCAGTACTGCCTTGGGTTGCATTTTTTAAATGTCCGCTGGCAATCACACGAGTCCCCGAAAGACCAGAAAGTTCAAATTTTTGGATATAGAGGTCGTCCACCATACCTGAAACCTTGGAATCCACATAAAGAGAACCATTTGGATTTCCTTTAAACGGAGGCGTTTGAGACAAGGTAGGTACCAGAAGCAGGATGTCCTTAAAACCAACTTTTGACTTATTCAAACGAGCAGAAATCCCCACTTGACCCAAATTTTTAGTCAATTGATCCAAGTTAGCATATTGCAAAACCACTTCATCTCTCAGAAGCGTATTCGGCGTTTTGACATATAAATTTTTAAGCGACGCCTCCTGGGCTGCATACAAGAAATCTGTTTTCAAAGCCTCCAATATAAAACCAGATTTCTCTTTGAAATTTCCCTCTTTTACAGTTCCAGAAATGCGATTTTCAGTATATGATAATTTTTTGGTTTCTAAATTTAAGTCCGATAATTTCAAGTGACCAAAGTCCATACCCTTTTTCTGCTGGCTTTTATTCCAGTCATCAAATTGGATATTCACCTGGTTTAGAGCAGCATTTTGGAGTTCAAAAAGCAAGGCATTAGCTGTAGATTCTTGTTGTTTTGTTGACGGAGAAGACGTTTTGGAATTGGCGTTTTTTTTCAGGAGTTGCACATGAACATCGGCAGAATCAAAAAGTAAGTCGTCCAATTTGAACTGCATTTTTTCCAAATCCACCACATCCACTTGAGTATTCAATTTTTTAAACAGCACATCAGCCTGCAATCCCGCCTTCGCATCAGCATAGGCAACATCAAAGTTTGACAGCGCAATTTTGTCCAATTTTATTTTTAGCGGTACATTTTTAGAAAGCGAGTCCACCACCTCCTCCGTTTTGTCAGCCAGTTCAGCAATAATGGAACGTTTCAATTTTACATTAAGACCATCAACCGCAATATCAGGAACACCAAAATTCAGGTTTACGATATCAAAATCAGTCACCTTAGTATAAAACGTATGCAGCTTCAAATCAACATCATTACCAGCGTATTGATCCTTAAATTTGAAAGCAAATTTCTCCAAGTTAATCGTGTTTAGAGAAATCTGAAAATTACTCGGTTCCTCCTCCTTATCGTCTTCAGTTTTAAAGGCATCAATGATGTAATCAAAGTTAAATTTCCCCTGATTATCCCTTTTAATCAAACCAGAAAACCCTTTTAAACCGATATGCTTAATAGTCGCTTTACTTTTCAAAAGATCAAAAAGCGCCAAATTTACCTTTAATTTATCAGCATAAACCAATGTATCCCGATCCTGATCCTCCAAGTACAAACCATCCAATTGCACCACATTTGGAAACCCGATGTAGATGTGATCCAGCGCCACTTTAGTTTGTAATTTATCCTCCAAATAATGGACTCCAAAATCCTTAATTTTATTCTGCACATAGGGAATTTGTATTGCGATGGCCAGTGCCAATAGCAAAGCCACCAGACCAGCCACAGTCCAGAATACGATTCTTAAAGAAGTCTTGATAAAGTTGTTCAAAAGTCATTTAGTTAGCGATACTTTATTAACTAATAAGTAAGGAAAATAGTATAACACAAAGACAAATTGTCATCACTTATTTATAAATAAATCACACAACATTACAGAACCAACAAATCCTGATTTAAAAGAACTTTTTGGGCGTTCCCGCCTTCCCGGCTCCGCCAGGGAAGCCCGTCGCGTGTTCCGCTATATCTTTTGGTCGGCAAGAGCCTCCCAAAAGGATGCCGCTACACCCGCTAACGCAAGTTCCCACATGAAATAGTAGATATTCAAAGTATCCCATAAAACATAATTTTTACAAAAGATACATCCACAAACTACTTTCACAATACTATGATACAATACTATGATACAATACTATGATACAATAC
>JAGHSS010000199.1 GCA_018065745.1 Candidatus Neoflavobacterium equi
ATATAAGATATACCTATGGAAGCAATTCACACGTTGGAGGAACACGCAATTTTAAGTTCTCATCAAACGGTCTTGAAAGACCAAAGCATTTCAATTGAGGAAGTTATTGAGCAATTGACAGATATTGTTACTACGTGTAAACAAAAGAACAGCAAATTGGGATATTTTGCCGTGTTGTACCTTTTTGTTACCCATGTGATTAAGAAAAATATAGAGCAGGGCAATTTTGAGGACAACAAGCGTATGGAGGTTTTGGACGTCATCTTTGCTAAACGCTATATTGACGCATTTGAGCAGTGGAATGCTGGAAATAAATCTGCTGTTTCTGAGTCGTGGTACGTTGCTTTTGAATATGCGGAGCAGAATCAAGGAATGATCATGCAGCACATGCTGTTGGGTATCAATGCGCACATCAATCTGGATTTGGGAATTGCCACCTGTGAGACCATGAACGATGAATCCATTATTCCCATCATCAATGACTTTACACAGATCAACGACATCTTGAATGAACTGACAGAAAAAGTTGAAAATGTGGTTGGAAAATATTCCCTGTACGTGCGCTTGGTACGTAAATTAGGAAATAAGAACCTTTTGAAAATGGCTGATTTCAGTATTGCTTATGCCAGAACAGGTGCTTGGTATTTTGCGGGTCAATACAATAACAGCCAAGACAAAAAATCTAGTCTTGTCTCCCGTGATGCAGATGTGGCTGCTTTTGGTTCTTCTTTTGTACATCCCAAAAATCCATTTGTGAACTTGTTTTTTACCGTGGGTGCCCTATGTGAAACGAGGTCTAACAGTGGTTTTATTGACGATATTTTAAGTGAAATGGACCACGTTTTAGAAACGAAATTCAAGGTTGAAGTGGATCAAAATGCGGTGTTGTAATTGAAAGTTTATTTTTGAAGGACTATATATTTATGTAAAAAACCAGCGCTGTAAAGCGCTGGTTTTTTTTATGCTGGTTCCCAAAGATCTAGTTTGGTGCCGTCTAAATCCAAAAGGTGGACAAACTTTCCATATTCATGAGATGTTATTTCATCCAAAAGGGCAACGCCATCTGCCTTGAGTTGGGCAACGAGTCCTTCTATGTTTTGCACGCGGTAATTGATCATGAATTCTTTTGTGGAGGGTTCAAAATAGGTACTGTCTTGAGGAAACGGACTCCACTGTGTTTTGTCTGTTTTCTCTGGATCTTGTACAAAGGTTGCTCCCCAAGGAGAAACGTCAATCCCCAGGTGTTTTTGGTACCAATTGCGTGTTGCTTCCGGATCTTTGGTTTTGAAAAACACACCACCAATACCGGTGATTTTTGGTTGTTGTAATGACATAGTA
Source organism: Candidatus Neoflavobacterium equi (assembly GCA_018065745.1). GTDB lineage: Bacteria > Bacteroidota > Bacteroidia > Flavobacteriales > Flavobacteriaceae > Flavobacterium > Flavobacterium equi. Next base: position 1,339 of record JAGHSS010000199.1, read on the forward strand.
GTTTTTTTGGTTTGAAGCTTTAAAATAGTATTTTTTTTTGATATCGAAGTTTTTTGTTTTAAAAAGTTCGAAAAATGAAATCGGGAGGGGGTTGCGTTAGCGATTGGAGCGGCATCCTTTTTGGAACATCGTCCAAAAAGATACAGCGGAAAGCGCGACCCGGAGGGGAACGCCCAAAAAAAAAATCGGCTCCAGGATTGGAACCGATTTTGTAGTATTTAGCGTAAACTAGCGCCCAATTGGGTCTCTAATTGACTTTGAATTTTGCCGATGATTTTTTCAATTTGTGCATCTGTCAGGGTTTTGTTGCTGTCCTGAAGGGTGAAGCTCACTGCATATGATTTCTTGCCTGCTGGAAGACTTTCTCCTTGGTAAACGTCAAACAAACTGATGTTGGTCAACAAGGATTTTTCTGTCAATTTTGCAATGTTGAAAATTTGCTCAAACGTGACTTGCTCATCAACCAATAGGGCCAAATCTCTGCGCACTTCTGGGAATTTTGCAATATCTGTAAATTTGATTTTTGTAGACAACACTTTCAAAATGGCATCCCAACGGAAATCTGCATAGAACACGTTTTGCTTGATGTCAAAATGTTTTAAAATGGATTTTTTTACCATTCCAAACTCAACCAAAATTTCTTTGCCCAAGCTCAAAGCCAATCCTTCAGAAAACACGTCTTGAGTCAATGGTTGTGTGCTTGTTTTTTCAATTCCTAGACGAGACAAAATCATAGTTGCATACCCTTTGAAATAGAAAAAGTCTGTTGGTTGTGCTTTTGCTGTCCAGTTTTCTTTATTGGTTTGACCGGTAACCAAAAGAGACAAATGCTTGTCTTCTTGGTATCCTGAAAGAATTTTGTGGTAGGTTTTACCAAATTCAAACAGTTTTAAGTCGTTGTTTCTTCTGTTAATATTGTAAGATGCTGCTTCCAAGGCACTGAACAATAATGATTGTCTCATCGCTGATAAATCACTGCTCAATGGGTTTAACATCACTACGTTATTTTCCTCTTTTAAATCTTCTGTAAGGTTGATGTATTCAGGAGTTGTCAAAGAGTTAGCCATCATTTCATTGAATCCGTTAGCAGCTAATAAGTTACCAACTACATTCTGAACCTTGTAATCTTCTGTTCTTGAAGAACGAGAAATAGAGGCGTTGAATTTTTCAGTGATGTCAATATTATTGTATCCGTAAACACGTAAAATTTCTTCAATTACGTCAATTTCTCTCTGAACGTCCACGCGGTATGACGGGATGGTCAAACCAAGACCTGCATCAGAAACGGAGTTCACTTTGATGTCCAATGAAACCAAGATTTTCTTGATGGTCTCTTTTGAAATCTCTTGACCGATGATTCTATTTACATTGTTGAAGTTCAATAAAACTTTGAAATCTTCTATTTTCTTTGGATACAAATCTTCCAAATCAGACGTGATTTCTCCGCCAGCAACTTCTTGAATCAAAAGTGCAGCGCGTTTCAATGCATACTCCGTGATTGTTGGGTCAATTCCACGTTCAAAACGGAAAGAAGCATCTGTATTCATCCCGTGGCGTTTCGCCGTTTTTCTGATGGAAACCGGGTTGAAATAAGCACTTTCCAAGAAAATGCTAGACGTGTTATCTGTCACTCCAGAGTTTAAACCTCCAAAAACTCCAGCAATACACATGGGGCCATTACCGTCGCAGATCATCAAATCTTCTTCGTGTAAGATGCGTTCCACACCGTCCAAGGTTACAAATTTTGTACCTGCAGCCACGGTTTTAACAATCACTTTGCTTCCTTTGATTTTTGATGCGTCAAAGGCGTGTAGCGGTTGTCCCAACTCATGCAATACATAATTGGTAACGTCCACAATATTGTTTTTTGGCTGAATGCCAATCGCTAATAATCTATTTTTTAACCAAGATGGAGACTCTTTTACTTGGATGTCAGAAATGGTCACCCCACAATATCTAGGTGCCAATTTGTGGTCTTCCACTTTGATGTCCATTTTCAAGGTGCGTTTTTCCACTTTGAATTTGCTGACAGATGGTGTTACCAACTCTTTGTGAGTTTCTCCCAACTGCATCAATCCAGCGCGCAAATCTCTTGCAACTCCCCAGTGACTCATAGCGTCAGCACGGTTTGGCGTCAATCCGATTTCAAAAACCTCATCCAATTCAATGTCATATAAAGAAGCAACAGGCGTACCCGGTTGTAAGTCTTCATTAAGAACCAAAATACCGTCGTGAGATTGTCCCAAGCCAAGTTCATCCTCAGCACAGATCATCCCGTGAGATTCTTCTCCGCGGATTTTTCCTTTCTTGATCTCAAAAGGTTTTCCTTCTTCATCATATAAAACAGTCCCAATAGTAGCAACAGGTACTTTTTGTCCTGCAGCAACATTTGGAGCACCACACACAATTTGAACCGGTGTTCCCGTTCCCAAATCTACCGTAGTGATTCTCAATTTGTCAGCATTTGGATGTGGAATGCACGTCAAAACGTGTCCAACAACAACTCCTTGGAGTCCGCCTTTTAAACTTTCAAATTTTTCTATTCCTTCTACTTCTAGACCTAAATCTGTCAATACAGCTCCAGTCTCTTCAGAGGTAGCATTTATTTTGATGAATTGTTTTAACCAATTGTATGATATACGCATTGTGTAATTTTTTATCTAGGTGCAAAGATACTACTATTCAAACGCATTCCAAAAATTATAGCCCAAAAATAAAGGTGTTTTTTAGGTAATTTCCTGGTTTATGATGCGTCTCAAAAGGCCGTATTTGAACCGCTTTGTTGGGGTTATAAAATTTCGTTAACGTGTTTTTTGATGTTTTCTGCCATTTTTGTGATCGGCAAATCATTGGGGTCTGTACCAAATGGATCTTCAATTTCTTCAGAGATGACTTCCAAACTGGCCAATACATAAAAGATAAAGACCACGACGGGAATGACGTAATATCCCAAGCTAAAAACATAACCAAAAGGCAGGGTCATGATGTAAACAAAGATAAATTTCTTGATAAATGAACTGTAAGAATAGGGGATTGGCGTGTTTTTAATGCGCTCACAAGCACCGCATATTTCTGTAAATGACTTCAATTCTTCATTTAAAAACAACAGCTGTTCCCCGCTGATTTTTTGCTGTCTGTACAATTCTTGAACTTTGGTGTACATCAAACGTGCCACCTGGTTGGGCTGGTGTTTGTTGTGTTCCAAATTAAACTCAGTGTCTTCAGTCAGCATCCTGCTGGTGTGTTCATCCTTGAGGTGACGGTCCAAGACGGCGGCATAAAAGGGAATGAGCTTTTTAAAGAAATTGCGATCGTTTTCTCCATCCAGCATGCTGTGAATTTTCATGGCTAGATTCCTGGAGTTGTTGGTCAATTGTCCCCAAATTTTTCTTCCTTCCCACCAACGGTCATAGGCGGTATTGATGCGGTATGCCAAAAGTAACGAGATGACAAAGCCCAGCATGCTGTGCATGAGGGTGATATTTTTGAGCTGATCATTTTGTGACAGCTGCCAGTATTCCATTTCCAGATAGCCAACAATAAGGGAGTACAAACCAATACCTACCATCAATGGCAGGAGTTGTCTGAAGGTATCTGCTTTGTGAAATTTAAAGATAAACGTAAACCAATCTTTGGGATTGTAA
>JAGHSS010000380.1 GCA_018065745.1 Candidatus Neoflavobacterium equi
CAACTTATATAATGTATTACTATAAAATAGATTAAATAGGATTTCATGGGTGGTGTGTTTTGTAAGTATCTGTTATATAGTGATTTGATTGTGTTTTTGAGACACTTTAAATTAGTGAAAATATATTTAAAGCGCCCTATGAATCGCTTTTATTAACAACATTAATTATTGAGAAAAAAAAGGTCTAACCATGTAAAAAGAATAATCAAATTTCTATTTTTGTAAAACAACACCTTATCTATGTATAAATCAGTCATCAGACCTTTACTATTTAAATTTGATCCGGAACAGGTTCATCATTTTACTTTTGCTTCAATTAAATTTCTTTCCAAAATTCCAGGAGCTTCTTCAATTTTTAAATCCATGTATCAAATAAACGATTCCCGATTGGAGCGTGAAGTATTTGGACTAAAATTTAAAAATCCCGTTGGATTAGCAGCAGGATTGGACAAAGATGCCGTACTGTATAATGAGCTTAATCAGCTTGGTTTTGGTTTTATTGAAATTGGAACCATCACGCCAAAAGCTCAAGACGGAAATCCAAAAAAACGATTATTTCGTTTAATTGAAGATAGTGGAATCATCAACAGAATGGGTTTTAACAACGGAGGTGTTTTACAGGCCGTTGAAAATTTAAAGAAAAACAAAGGGGTTTTGATTGGAGGTAATATTGGTAAAAACAAGATTACACCAAATGAGGAGGCCGTGAATGATTATTTGATTTGTTTTGAAGCGCTGTTTGATTATGTTGATTATTTTGTAGTCAATGTTAGTTCTCCAAACACGCCAAATCTTAGAGCTTTACAAGATAAAGAGCCACTGACACAATTGTTGCAGGCATTACAAGATGAAAATTCTAAAAAGGCAAAATCTAAACCAATCCTTTTAAAGATTGCTCCAGATTTAACTGATGATCAACTTTTGGACATCATCGATATTGTAAATACCACTAAAATTGCAGGGGTTATTGCTACCAATACCACACTTTCCAGAGCCAATATCAAATCTGCTAACAAAGAAGAGATGGGTGGTTTGTCAGGAAAGCCTTTGAGACAAAGATCAACAGAGGTGATTGCTTTCTTAAGTGAAAAAAGCAACAAATCATTTCCAATTATCGGGGTGGGAGGTATTCATTCTGCTCAGGATGCTTTAGAGAAATTAGAAGCTGGAGCCAGCTTAATTCAATTATACACAGGATTTATTTATGAGGGACCAGCTTTGATCAAAGAAATTAATCAGGCGCTTTTAAAAAAATAAATGCTATCATTGCAAAATAAACAAACGACACATATAATACAGGGGATATGAATTCAAAGAAAGTAAAACTGATTGAATGTCCGCGAGATGCTATGCAGGGAATAAAAGAATTTATTCCAACGGCAAAAAAAGTACAATACATTCAATCCTTGTTGCGCGTGGGTTTTGACACCTTGGATTTTGGAAGTTTTGTATCTCCAAAAGCCATACCGCAGATGCAAGATACCGCAGCGGTTTTGGCCCAACTTGATCTGAGCGCAACAGATACAAAATTATTGGCGATTATTGCCAATACGATGGGGGCACAGGAGGCATGTAAACATCCAGAGATTAAATATTTGGGCTATCCATTTTCAATTTCTGAAAATTTCCAAATGCGAAATACCCATAAGACTATTGCAGAATCTATTGTTACTCTACAAGAGATTTTGGAATTGGCTGATCAATCCAATAAGGAAGTGGTCGCTTATTTATCTATGGGATTTGGAAATCCGTATGGAGATCCATGGAGCGTTGAAATTGTTGGGGAATGGACGCAGAAAATGTCAGATATGGGAGTTAAAATACTGTCTTTATCAGATACTATAGGCAGTTCCAATGCTGAGAATATTTCCTATTTGTTTTCAAATTTGATTCCTCAGTTTCCCAATATTGAATTTGGAGCACATTTGCACACCACACCAGATACTTGGTATGAAAAAATTAACGCGGCATATACTTCAGGTTGTGCACGTTTTGATGGTGCCATTAAAGGTTTTGGTGGTTGTCCAATGGCCAAAGACGATTTGACAGGGAATATGCCAACAGAAAAAATGTTGTCTTATTTACAATCAGAAAAAGTTGAAACAGGTGTAAAATTGATGAGTTTTGAAAGTTCTTACAACGAGGCTTTGCAAATTTTCAACAATTACCACTAGTAGATACCGCTATAAAGTCCTACAAAAGGCCTTATTTCTCTTGGAGATAAGGCCTTTTGTCTATTTATTTAAAATGGATGGTTAAAATATTTTTTTTTCCGGTATAATAAATTAAATTTGTATGCAATTCAACTACAAAATTGCACGATGAACGCACACACAACTAAAATTATTGGAGAAGGACTTACGTATGACGATGTACTGTTGGTTCCCAATTATTCTGAAGTACTTCCAAGAGAGGTTAGCACCAAAACAAAATTCACAAAAAACATAACGCTTAACGTTCCTATTGTTTCTGCAGCGATGGATACTGTTACTGAAAGTGCGATGGCAATTGCTATGGCTCAAGAAGGTGGTATTGGTGTTTTGCACAAAAACATGACCATTGAACAACAGGCAGCAGAGGTAAGAAAGGTAAAACGCGCTGAAGCGGGTATGATTCTTGACCCTGTAACTTTGCCTTTAAACGCTACTGTTGGAGACGCTAAGAAAGCAATGGCTGAATACAGTATTGGAGGAATTCCAGTTGTGGATGAAAACCAAACATTGAAAGGTATTGTAACGAACAGAGATTTGCGTTTTGAAAAATTAAACAGCAAACCGATCGTTGAAGTGATGACTTCTGAGAATTTAGTTACTGCTCCTCAAGGAACAACTTTAGCTATGGCTGAAGAGATTCTTAAAGAAAATAAAATTGAAAAACTGCCAGTTGTTTCTGAAGACAATAAGCTGGTGGGATTGATCACCTTTAGAGATATTACAAAATTGACTCAAAAACCAAATGCAAATAAAGATGCTTTTGGACGTTTGAGAGTTGCTGCTGCATTGGGCGTTACTGCAGATGCTGTTGAGCGTGCTGCTGCTTTGGTGGCTGCTGGAATTGACGCAGTTATTATTGATACAGCTCACGGGCACACACAAGGAGTAGTAGCTGTTTTAAAGAAAGTAAAAGAAGCATTTCCAAATTTGGATGTGGTTGTTGGAAATATTGCAACTCCTGAAGCTGCCTTGTATTTGGCTGAAAATGGAGCTGATGCAGTTAAAGTGGGAATTGGACCTGGATCTATCTGTACAACACGTGTGGTTGCTGGAGTAGGTTTTCCTCAATTCTCTGCTGTATTGGAAGTTGCTGCGGCTTTGAAAGGAACTGGTGTTCCTGTTATTGCTGACGGTGGTGTGCGCTACACAGGAGATATCCCTAAGGCAATTGCTGCTGGAGCTGACACTGTGATGTTAGGTTCTATGTTGGCTGGTACTAAAGAGTCTCCAGGTGAAACCATTATCTATGAAGGTAGAAAATTCAAATCATACCGCGGTATGGGATCTGTTGAAGCAATGAAACAAGGATCTAAAGACCGTTATTTTCAAGATGTTGAGGACGATGTTAAAAAGTTAGTTCCTGAAGGAATTGTGGGACGTGTGCCTTACAAAGGGGAATTGAACGAAAGTATGTTGCAGTTTATTGGTGGTTTAAGAGCAGGTATGGGATATTGTGGTTCTGCTACAATTGAGGCTTTACAAAACACAGGTAGATTTGTACGTATAACGGCTTCTGGAATCAATGAATCACATCCTCACGATGTGACGATTACAAAAGAAGCACCAAATTATTCTAGATAGTATTCTTGATAAAGGTAGTCAAAATATGAAAACACCCGAAATTGGACTGAAGTCCCAATTTCGGGTGTTTTTTTTATGTATGAATTTATGCATTTTTAAGTGTGTCGCGAAAGGGATGGAAGCGGCATCCTTTTTCCTGTCTTCAGACAGGGAAAAGATACAGCGTACAGCCCGACCCCATTTTTCTTGGGGTTTCGCCCTTTAAATGCGACTATTCAAGGTGTAAATCCAGTAATTTTTTATCTCCAACAATCCAAACGATGTCGTCGTTTAACAATTGAATTTCAGATTCTGGATTCAAAATTCTGTTTCCGTCGCGTTCAATTCCGACAATTAATCCGCCGGTCAATTCGCGCAGTTTGGATTCGCGTATGGTTTTTCCAATGTAGTCTTGTTGGGATAAGTTGTATTTTCTCAATACAATTTCCTTGTTTTGACTGTGCTCAGGGATGGTGATTTCTTGGTGATCTAAGTAGTTCTTAAAGTCCAAGATCTGTTCATCAGAACCAATCACGTTAATCAAATCTCCTGGGAAAATAATCTCATTTCGCTGCGGGATGTGGATGGTCAATTCACCGCGTTTGATGGAGGCGATGTTGATGCCCAGAAGCTCTCTCAGCTTCAAATCAAACAGGGTTTTTCCAGTCAATGAAGAGTTGGAATTGATGGTGAACGTGGCCATGTGACCGTCCCAAGGTGTTATTTTGCAATCATTCTCTGTTATAATCTTTGTTCCTGAAGCTGCAATCTCACGATCGTTGAAATTCTTAAGGAAATGGTTCTCAATGCGTGCATATTGCTTGTTTAACCTTTTTGGCATTACAGTGTAAAAGGCAATTACAGCTAAAAGTGCAATAAATGAAACAAGCGGAGAAAAGAAAATATTCAATAAAAATCCAATGAAAAACAGGGCTAAAAATATACGTCCGAGGATGATCATAACGATGGCTCCTCTGTATTTTCGCTCTTCTCTTAGCTGATCAAAGGCTTTCCCACCGACGCGTTTTAAGGACAATGCCCAGATAAATGGCATGATGACAATCAGCGTGATGAGGGCCGCAATGGTGTTTCCAAAATTTGATTTGGAGACCCAAGGCAGTAGATAGGCTTGGGAAATCAGGATGATGGCAATGATGATCACGGTGTTTATGATGACGTTTATCAGCGTACTTTTGATAAATACTTGCCAGGTGCTGGTGGATTTTATGGATTGGGAATTGTTGCTGTAATTCTCAATGGCCTTTTTCCATTTGATTGGCAATTTGTCGTTAATTTTCAGATACATCGGTTCTGAAAGTTTGATCATAAACGGTGTGGTAAACGTGGTTATGGCACTGACTGCCACAATTATTGGATATAAGAAAGGGGAGGTCACGTTTAGTGTCATACCCAAAGTTGCAATAATAAAGGAAAATTCTCCAATTTGCGCCAAACTCATACCTGCCTGAACCGACTGTTTTAGCGGCTGTCCAGATACCAATGCTCCGATACATGTACTAAAAGTTTTACCAAATATGGTTACTAAAGTGATAATCAAAACCGGAATTGCATACTCCACTAAGGTATAGGGATTGATTAACATTCCAACAGAGACAAAAAAGACGGCTCCAAAAAGGTCTTTAACGGGTTTTATGAGGTGTTCAATTTTCTCTGCCTGGGTTGTTTCTGCGATGATGGATCCCATGATGAATGCTCCTAATGCAGGCGAAAATCCAGCTTTTGTCGCTAAAATCACCATCATTAAACACAGGGCAAGGGAAACGATTAACAGGGTTTCTTCATTGAGTAAGTTCTTTGCTTTCTTTAAAAGTGTCGGGATTAAAAAGATCCCTCCAAGGAACCATAATATCAAGAAAAAGCCAAGTTTTATAACGGATTCTAATAAGTCAGAACCGGAAAAATTTTGAGAAACAGCAATGGTGGAAAGTAATACCATCAACAAGATGGCAACGATGTCTTCAACGATTAAAGCGCCAAAAACGATGCCTGCAAATTTTTTGCCTTTGACGTTTAATTCATCAAATGCTCTCAATATGATAGTTGTGGATGACATGGAGAGTATGGCTCCTAAAAAGATGCTGTCCATTTGCGACCACCCCATCAATTGGCCTGAAAAATAGCCGAGCATGATCATGGTCAAAATTTGAACGGTAGCTGTGATAGAGGCGGTTCCTCCAACCTTCATCAGTTTTTTGAAACTGAATTCCAGTCCCAAACTGAAAAGGAGGAAAATCACTCCAATCTCTGCCCAAACTTCCACGCTGTGCATGTCTTTGATGGTTGGGAAGAGGTCAAAGTGATTTCCCGCTAAAAAACCAGCTACTAAATAACCTAAAACTAACGGTTGTTTGATTTTTTTAAATAGTAAGACAGCAAATCCTGCAGTGAGCAGAATTAATCCTAAATCTGAGATTAAAGGGTATAACTGATGTGATGTAGTGTTTGCTGCAATTAATGCTGGAATCATAGGCTGTGATATATTTTATGGTGTAATCCCCAAATATGAGCTTGGAGTAATTTGTGCTAATTCTTTTTTAACGTCTTCAGACACCTGTAAATTTTGAATAAATTCTTGAATGGATGCCTTGTTGATTACGGTATTTGTTCTTGTCAAATCTTTAAGCGCTTCATACGGATTTGGATAGGCTTCTCTTCTCAAAATGGTTTGAATTGCTTCTGCAACTACGGCCCAGTTGTTGTCCAAATCATCCAAAAACTTCTGTTCGTTTAACAGCAATTTATCCAAACCTTTAAGAGTCGCTTCAAAAGCAATAATGGTATGTCCAAAAGGCACGCCAATATTTCTCAAAACAGTACTGTCTGTCAGGTCGCGTTGTTGTCTTGAAATAGGTAATTTAGCTGATAAGTGCTCAAAAATTGCATTCGCCAATCCTAAGTTACCTTCAGAATTTTCAAAATCAATTGGATTTACCTTGTGTGGCATGGCTGATGAACCAATTTCACCTGCTTTGATTTTTTGTTTGAAATACTCCATGGAAACATACGTCCAAATGTCGCGATCCAAGTCAATCAAAATGGTATTGATGCGTTTTAAACCGTCAAAAAACGCGGCAAAATGATCGTAATGTTCAATTTGTGTTGTAGGAAATGAATGGTGTAATCCCAAGGCGTCTTCAACAAACTTGGTTCCAAAATCTTTCCAATTTATCTGTGGATATGCCACGTGGTGTGCGTTGAAATTTCCAGTCGCTCCTCCAAATTTAGCAGCAAAAGGGACGTTGAATAACAAGCGCATTTGCTGTTCCAATCGCTCTACAAAAACCAAAAGTTCTTTACCTAAGCGCGTTGGTGAAGCCGGTTGACCATGGGTTCTAGCCAACATGGGAACGTGCATCCAATCCATGCTCATTTGTTTTAACTGTCCAACTAATTTGGTTAACAAAGGCAGGTAAACATGTTCAAAAGCCTCTTTTGTTGAAAGCGGAATTGCGGTATTGTTGATGTCTTGAGAAGTTAATCCAAAATGAATAAATTCCTTAAATTTTTCCAGTCCCAATTTGTCAAATGCATCCTTGACAAAATATTCAACAGCTTTGACATCGTGGTTTGTTATTTTTTCTTTGTCTTTGATCCATTGTGCATCAGCTGTAGTAAAGTTGCGATACAAATCTCTCAAAGATTCATATACAGAAGGGTCAACACCACTCAATTGCGGTAGTTTCTGCTCGCAAAGGGCGATAAAATATTCTACTTCAATCAGTACTCTGTATTTTATTAGCGCCTCTTCAGAGAAGTAGTTGGCTAAATTTACAGTTTTACTTCTGTATCTCCCATCAATAGGGGAAACAGCTGTTAATTCATTTAGTTGCATTGTTGTTGTATTTAGTTGTAAGTGGAGCAAATATAAGCTATTAACCGCCCAATTAAAAGTTTGTAACTGATAAATTGAGCGGTCAATGGTAAATTATGCGTTTGTAATTAAAGTGTCTAAAATGGACTGCAAGCCGGTGATGGCGTCTTCAGCAACGGTGTAAAAACGGCTGTTGTTTAAAGCTTCCTCACTAGGGTTGTTGTCTATGTAAATGATGGGGCTATTGGGTCTGACATATTCACAAAGTCCTGCAGCAGGATATACCTGTAAAGAGGTTCCAATGATGATGAATATATCTGCGCGAGCTACCTTGTGTTTTGCTTCTTCCATTTTTGGAACGGGTTCTCCAAACCAAACAATATGTGGTCTGATTTGTGATCCTTCATGTGTATCCCCCATATGGATGTCTTCTGTCCATTCAAAGGTGTTTTCTTTGTCGTCTTCAGGTCTGGCTTTCAACAGTTCCCCGTGAAGGTGAATGATGTTTTTTGATCCGGCTCTCTCATGTAAGTTGTCCACGTTTTGCGTGATGATGTCGACATTGTAAAACGCTTCCAAAACCTGAAGTAATTCATGTGCTTTGTTGGGGTGTACTTCTTTTAATTGTCTTCTGCGCAGGTTGTAAAAATCCAAGACCAATTCTGGATTTTCCATCCAACCTTTTGGAGAAGCAACGGTTATGATGTCATGACCTTCCCATAAACCTTCAGCATCTCTGAATGTTTTTATTCCACTTGGTGCGCTAATTCCAGCTCCAGTGAGCACTACTAAATTTTTCATGTCTAACACATTTGATTATCTTTGTGAAAATAGTAATTTTTATTTAGCAATGAAACCGGATTACCCTCAAGATATAGAATATTTAAATTATTTGAATGGATTTTTAACAGATAATAGAAAACAGCGTTTTGAAGACGTATTGCAAAACAGAACCAAGCACTTTACCGTGGCTGTTGAGGATGTTTTTCAATTGCACAATACCTCTGCAGTAATGCGCAGTTGTGAGGTGTTTGGAATTCAAGAATTGCATGTGGTGGAGCAACAGTTTGGAAAATCCATAGACAAGGAAATTGCTATGGGAGCAGAAAAATGGGTTGATATTCACAGGTATAACAGCAATGTGCACTGTGTGGAAGCTTTGAAAGCTCAAGGGTATCAAATTGTGGCTACAAGTCCGCATGAATCTGATTCCAGATTGGAACGTTTTGATATTAGCAAACCGTCAGCCTTGTTTTTTGGGACGGAGCGTTCTGGTCTAAGTCAGGAAGTTTTGGATGCTGCTGACGCGTTTGTGCACATCCCGATGGTTGGATTTACAGAGAGTTTAAATATTTCTGTATCAGCTGCTATTATCATTCAAGATTTGACTAATAAATTGCGTCTTTCAACTATTGATTGGAAGTTGATAGAAGAAGATTTATTGAGTAAACGCATTGATTGGGCTAGGAACACCATTAAAGATATTGATTTTGTAACAGCTCGTTACATGGGAGCTTTGGAAAGCAAAGAATAGGGGATGGGCAGTTCATATAATACCATAAAAAAAGGGTTTTCAATTTGAAAACCCTTTTTTTTATTTCTTTTTTTCAACAAATCTATAATCTTCATAACAGCCTTTGATGGCGTCAATGATTTGTAAGTCTGTTGCTGTTTCTATAAATGTTTTGGAATATTCACAACGTTGCAAAATTTCTTGTATCTCTTTAATACTTAAACCGAGTAAAGCAACGGCTGTTTCTCTGTCGTATTTAGTTGCTAACGAGTTTCTAACGTTGTCATCCTCCTTGATTTTTTTCAATTTATTGATTTCTTTACCCCTTCTGGAAAAGGCGTTTTGAAGTGCATCTGCTGGATTAGAAAAGGAGCCTAAAATGCTTGAAGCTAGTTTAGATCCATCGTTTGCTTCATAACCATAAGGAAGTCCAGAAATATTGTATCTTCTGTTTTCATTGATGGTTAAAAGTTTGTGGTCAACTTCTAAAATTCCAGTTAATTGGTATCTGTGGATAATTAATTCATCCAACGCATTGGAGCGTTCAACGATCTTAATTTTAAAATCCTCTTTATTTTTGATCCAGTCAGCAGAAACCCTAACTTTTATGGATTGGTATCCAATAAAAGACACGTATAAGGTATCATTAGTCTTTGCGGAAATTTCAAATTTACCATTTTGCTTGGTGATACTCCCTTTAATATTGTTCAGGTTAATCACATTGGCATTGGCAATTGGCAAGAGTGTAAATTCATCTACTACAGTTCCAGTAATGCTAATCTCCTCAGTTTCTTGAGCAAAAAGAACTGTGGAACATAGGGAAAATAAAAAAACTACAAAATATTTCATACATTTTATCAATTGGTTAAATG
>JAGHSS010000111.1 GCA_018065745.1 Candidatus Neoflavobacterium equi
TTTCTGGATATTTCAAAATTAAAATTTCATAAGCTTGTATGGCTTTCTGATATTTTTTCTGTTCAAGATATACTTTGGCTAAGGTCTCTGTCATGAGGTAAGAGTTGTCAGCGTTTGATTTCTCGAGGTTTACAGCAGAAACGACGGCTGTTTTTGAGGTGACAATTTTTGGATTTGTCTCGATAAATTTATCAATTAATTCTAATTTTTTTAGTTTTTCAGGATCTTTTAACGGTTTGATTTGGATAGAAGTATTCAAATCTGTCACCTTTTTAACTTCTTTTAAGACCTCAGGAGCTTCAATTTTATCTTCTTTAACAACTTCTATTTTGGCAGTCGTTGTTGTGTTTTCTCGCTCAATCGGTTTGGTCTTGGTCAACTGCAACCACTCTTGGAAGGAATGGGATTCATTGGCGTCAAAGTTCAAAGGTTTTCCCAGAGATAACTTTTCAGCTACACGCTCCAAATTTTGATCTTTGGATTGTGACTCCACTTCATCTTTGGCCGTTTCTACACTTGTTGGTTCAGGGGTAATCTCCTGTGTATTGGTTTCAACAGGTGAAACGTGTTCCATTGTGGGCGTTGGTTCCGTGTTGTCAATAACGGGTGTTTCCTCAGCAGGTTCTTCAAAAAGCACCTCTGTAATTGCCTCTTGTGGTGTTTCCACCTGAGAAAACAAATCAGGGGCATCAGTCGTTGCAACTTCAGTTGTGTTTTCTGGCGCTTCCAATTTGAGAAACTCCAAATCAATGCATACTTCTACCTGTTGTTCACTGTCTTGATTTGTGAATGAAATGGTTTTGAGAATGGATTGTTCTAAGGGAGTTACCTGTGGGTTTTGTACTTCTTCAGCGACTTCAACTTGTTGGGTTTGCGCAACGGCAACCTCTTCAGTTTTGGCTTCTTGAATTGTAGTACTTGTATTTATTGGATTTACAAACGTTTCTGTCTCTTCTTGAACATTGTCCTGATTGTAAAATTCCATGCTGTGGAATTGCACTGAGGTAATGAAGTCAAACAAGATACTTCTGTCTGTGGTATGCGCAGCTGTTCTTTTTAATTCAGCGTTGTATTTATAACTGTTTTCTTGGTATAAACCTTTTAAATACAAGGCTCTAGCACTTTGTAAGTACGGAAATTCATGCAATACATGCTCTAAAGCTGTGGTTTGCAAGCTTTGTATACTTTCAGGGTGACTGAGTAAATATGTATAATCGTTTATATTCAAAATTTAGTTTTTAAATTACCATTTAGCCAATGAAGCGTTGAAGACGTCTTGGGTGATTCTGGAATAGATTTCATCCAAAGCCGTGTTTAATTGAGCGCCAATCAACTGGGTGTTTCCATCATAATCATAGAAAAATGAAAAGCGTCTTTCAAAATCCTCTTCCGGTTTTTTGCGGTTCATGAAACGCACGTTGACCGCTACAGTCAGCCTGTTTTGAGCTGCCATTTGATTGGCAGTAGCTGTCATTGGTGTGATTCTGAAATCCACAATCTCCCCTTCATAAACCAAATCACCATTGGTATTGGTCAGGTTTAAATTGGTTTGATTTTGAATCAAGTCTTGTAATGCCAATGTAAATGTTCTCTCAATTCCCGGCTCCACTAAAGGGGCGTTGTTCAGGAAGTAATTTACTTGAAAAGACTTGGCGTCAATCTTTCCTGTACCTGTAAAGTTGTACACGCCACAGCTGGTTGCTAAGACAAGTAAACTCAGGCTTAAGAAAGTTAATATGTTGTATTTTTTCATCGTTTTAAAGATCAAATTGTTTGATTTTTCTGTACAAGGTACGCTCAGAGATTCCCAATTCATCTGCTGCAGCTTTTCTTCTGCCTTGGTATTTCTCCAAAGCTTTTTTGATCAATTCAATTTCCTTTTCATCCAATCTCAGCGAATCGTGTTCTTCATCCTCATCTTCAAAGGAAACGGTGTCAATATAATTGGCATCGTCATCCAAATCATCTTGATCTATAAGGGTATATGGATCGTTGTTTGGGAAAGTTGTTCCCGGGAAATTGTTGTTTTGACTTACTGGAATTGCAGTAAGCGGCTTGGCTTTGGTTTCTGAATCTTGATTGTAAGGAGTAACACCTTCCTCTTCCTTGCCATAAATGCGTTGAATCAACGTTTTGTTGGTTTCCTGAACTTTGTTGGAATTGCCGTTTTGCATCAATTCAAGCGTTAACTTTTTCAAGTCGTTTAAGTCAGCCTTCATGTCAAACAGGATTTTATATAAAATCTCGCGTTCATTGCTGAAATCACTTTCGTTTTTGCTGTTGTTGATTACAGAGGGTAAACTCTTCTCAGATTTTGGCAGGTATTGCGATATGATCTGTAGGTTTATTTCCCTATTGGGTTCCAAAACAGATATTTGCTCTGCAAAGTTGCGCAACTGTCTGATGTTTCCATTCCAAGAATATTGGGACAGGTAGTTTACAGCTTGAGGGTCCAATTTAACCGCTGGCATTTTGTATTTGTGTGCAAAATCTGATGCAAATTTGCGGAACAACAAATGAATGTCCTCCTTGCGGTCTCTTAGAGGTGGTAAACCAATTTCCACAGTGCTCAGCCTGTAGTATAAATCTTCTCTGAATTTGTTTTTCTCAATGGCGTCAAACATTTTGACGTTAGTCGCGGCAACAATGCGCACGTTTGTCTTCTGTACTTGGGAAGAACCTACTTTGATAAATTCTCCATTTTCCAAAACGCGCAGCAACCTTACTTGGGTTGTCAGTGGGAGTTCACCCACTTCATCCAAAAAGATGGTACCTCCGTCAGCCACTTCAAAATATCCTTCTCTGGTTGTAGTAGCTCCCGTAAAAGCTCCTTTTTCATGACCAAAAAGCTCAGAATCAATGGTTCCTTCAGGGATTGCACCACAGTTCACGGCAATGTACTTGCCGTGTTTTCTGTGTGATAGTGCATGTATAATTTTGGGAATGCTTTCCTTACCAACACCACTTTCTCCAGTCACAAGGACAGAGATGTCTGTGGGCGCCACTTGAATTGCTTTTTCAATAGCGCGATTTAACTTGGGGTCGTTCCCAATAATTTCAAATCGTTGTTTGATTGATTGAACGCTTTCCATATTGTTTTGTTTGTAAAACTAAAATTTGTATTAGTTCATTTCACTGTATCCTACTGCTTCACCAATTAAAGTTGCCGTGGTACATTCATTTACTTTAACCATAACGAATTCACCAACTTTGTAGTTTTCTTTAGGGAAAACGACTACTGTGTTTTGGTTGTTTCTTCCTGACCAATGCAAGTCAGAACGCTTGGATGATTTTTCAATCAACACCTCCACCGTTTGTCCCACAAAGCGTGCGGTTCTTTGGTAAGCGATGTCTTGTTGAAGATCTACAATTTCTTGAAGTCTGCGTTTTTTAACCTCTTCAGGAACGTCGTCCTCCAATTTTCTTGCTGCCAAGGTACCCGGTCTTTCAGAATATGCGAACATGAATCCAAAATCATAACGTACATAGTTCAACAAAGACAATGTATCTTGGTGATCTTCTTCAGTTTCTGTTGGGAAACCTGTGATGATATCTTGAGACAAAGAGATGTCTGGAATGATGTTTTTGATTTTGTCAACCAACTCCATATATTCTTCTCTGGTGTGTTGTCTGTTCATCTCTTTCAAGATTCTAGTACTTCCAGATTGAACCGGTAGGTGAATGTAGTTACAGATGTTGTGGTGTTTTGCAATGACGTGCAACACCTCTTCATGCATGTCTTGTGGGTTAGATGTTGAGAATCTAAATCTCATTTTTGGGAATGCAATAGCACACATATCCAAAAGCTGAGCAAAGTCAACAGCTGTAGCTTTTTGCATGTCTGTAGCCTTGTCGTAATCTTTTTTAAGACCACCACCATACCACAAATAACTGTCTACATTTTGTCCCAACAAGGTCACTTCTTTGAAACCACGGCTCCACAAGTCTGCAATTTCATCCATGATGCTTTGTGGCTCACGGCTTCTTTCACGACCTCTGGTAAATGGCACCACACAGAATGTACACATGTTGTCACAACCTCTTGTAATAGATACAAAAGCGGTAACTCCGTTACTGTTTAGACGCACAGGAGCAATGTCTCCATAAGTTTCATCCTTAGACAAGATCACGTTGATGGCATCTCTTCCTTCACCCACTTCTTTAAGTAAGTTTGGAAGGTCTTTGTAAGCATCTGGGCCCACCACCATGTCCACAATCTTCTCTTCTTCTAAAAACTTACTTTTTAGGCGTTCTGCCATACATCCCAAAACCCCAACTTTCATGTCTGGGTTTATTTTTTTAACGGCATTATATTTCTCCAAACGCTTTCTTACCGTTTGTTCTGCTTTATCTCTGATGGAACAAGTATTGACCAAAACCAGGTCAGCTTCTTCTAAAATTTGAGTCGTGTTGTATCCTTCATTGTGTAGAATAGACGCGACAATTTCACTGTCAGAAAAATTCATTTGACAGCCATAGCTTTCAATAAAAAGTTTTTTATTGTTGCTTTCTTTTTGTTCTAACACAAGGCTTGTACCTTGCTTATTTTCTTCAATTATTTTTTCCATAAATCACTTAAAA
Source organism: Candidatus Neoflavobacterium equi (assembly GCA_018065745.1). Taxonomy (GTDB): domain Bacteria; phylum Bacteroidota; class Bacteroidia; order Flavobacteriales; family Flavobacteriaceae; genus Flavobacterium; species Flavobacterium equi. The sequence continues at coordinate 4,582 of JAGHSS010000111.1, forward strand.
GTGTATTATTCAGTTTGCAAAGATAAAAATTAAAATTTGTTTTCTGACAGGATGTCAGTTAATTTAAAATTTTTAACGCGGGGTGATTTTTGGTTTATTTAAGCACTTCTATAGACACGACAATAGACCCGTGGGATTTTTTGTCAGAGATGTCAAAGAATGCTTTTTGAGTCAAGTCAATTTCTCTTGTTTTACTGTGTGGTCCTCTGTCATTAACCGTTACCACAACAGATTTTTTATTTTTGACATTAGTCACTTTAATCTTAGTTCCAAAGGGAAGTTTTTTGTGGGCTGCTGTTAATTTATTGTTATTAAATACAGTGCCACTCGCGGTTTTTCTGCCGTTCAATTTACTGGAATAGTAACTTGCGGTTACATTTGATTTGTAGGGTTTTCCTTCGTAAATTGTCAGAGAGTCACTTTCTTGCTCATAATATGTATTAGAAGCAGAAATGGGTAAAACGTTTGTTATTAAACACGTTAAAAGACATAATACTTTAATAAATTTCATAGTTTCTATAAGTGTTATTTGGATTAGCAATATAC
>JAGHSS010000023.1 GCA_018065745.1 Candidatus Neoflavobacterium equi
ATTCAAAATTACTTGATTATGAATACGTTTGCATCAAATCCCTTATTGGACAGATTGCCCCAACATTTAAAACAATTTATTAAACCACAAGTTTATGAAGACTATACGCCCATCAATCAAGCAGTATGGCGCTATGTGATGAGAAAAAACGTGGATTATTTGTCAAAAGTGGCGCATCATTCCTATCTGGACGGTTTGAGACAAACAGGTATTGATATTGAAAATATTCCAAACATGTATGGGATGAATCGCATCTTGAAAGAAATTGGATGGGCTGCGGTTGCAGTGGATGGATTTATACCTCCAAATGCCTTTATGGAATTTCAAGCATACAATGTTTTGGTCATAGCGTCTGACATCAGACAACTTGAAAATATTGAATACACCCCTGCCCCAGATATCATTCACGAAGGTGCAGGTCATGCGCCCATCATCGCCAATCCAGAATATGCAGAATATTTAAGACGATTTGGAGAAATTGGTTGTAAAGCCATTTCATCTTCCAAAGACTATGAAATGTATGAAGCCATTCGCCTACTGTCTATTCTAAAGGAAGCTGAAGATGCAGATCTTGCAGAAATTAAAAGAGTTGAAGATTTAGTTGATACACTTCAAAAAGACCAAGGGGAACTTTCTGAAATGGCACAAATCAGAAATCTGCACTGGTGGACTGTGGAATATGGTCTGATCGGTACGGTTGAAGATCCAAAAATTTATGGTGCTGGATTGTTGTCTTCCATCGGTGAAAGTGCTTGGTGTATGACAGATAATGTAAAAAAGCTACCGTATACACTGGAAGCTGTAAACCAAAATTTTGACATTACAAAACCTCAACCTCAACTGTATGTTACTCCTGATTTTGCTTACTTAAACTTGATCTTGGAAGAATTTGCCAATACCATGGCCTTGAGAACAGGAGGTCTTTCTGGTGTAAATAAATTGATCCAATCAAAAGCTTTGGGGACAGTTGAATTGAGTACAGGAATACAAATATCTGGTGTGTTTACAAATACAATTGAACACAATGGCAAACCTTCATATATTCAATGCACAGGACCAACGGCATTATCCTACAGAGAAAAGGAATTGGTAGGACACGGAATTTCATATCATGCTGCAGGTTTTGGTAGCCCTATAGGGAAATTAAAAGGCATCAATCTTGCTATTGAAGACATGAGCCCAAGAGATCTAAAGGCCTATAATATTTATGAAGGTGAACGTACCAAATTGGAATTTGAAGGAGATATTGTGGTTGAAGGTGAAATCATTACTGGATCAAGAAATTTGAGAGGAGAAATCATAACGATCAGCTTTAAAGACTGTAAAGTAACCCACTTGGATACTGTACTCTTTGATCCATCATGGGGAACGTATGATATGGCAGTTGGTAAAAAAATTGTTTCTGCTTTCTCTGGACCGGCAGATGTTAAGAGTTTTGACATCATCACACATCTACCAAAATCTGCCACGATTAAAGCGACTAAAAATGAAACCAGAGCTGCCTTAGAATCCCTATATTCGGAAACGAGAGCGCACAGAGAAAATAAAGAAACTTCCAAAGATTTAAACAATATCTTTTTGGAATTAAAACAAAATCACCCTTCAGATTGGCTTTTAAATATGGAACTATATGAATTAGCAGATCTTCAGGAAAACAACGTTTTGAAACAACAAATTCTAGATCACTTGTCAGTGGTAGAGAAAAACAGACCTGAGGTGGCACACCTTATTGCATTTGGACTGGAATTGGTTGATAAAACCTGTAACGTATAACATAAAAAAAGCCTTTCTGTATAGAAAGGCTTTTTTTTATAATGCAATTTGTTGTTCTAATGTTTCTTGGTTGTTAATTTGAACTGCACCATATTCCAAAGTCCATCCCAATGATTGGGTAACTACTAAAAATTTAGCCAATTCACTTACCAATCTGTTTTTAGCATTCTTGGTCAGGTTGGAATGTTTTATCTTTTCATTAAATTCACGGGTCACTTTTTCTGTAATCTTATTGTAATCCGCTCCTTTAAAGGTGTTAAAAGTAGATTGTTCCACATCATAAATCTTGATGTGCGGGGTTACTTTTATTTCTTCCTCAGGTATATGTGTAATCTTAACTATCTTATTTTTTTCGTCAATCTCATAAGTCAACTTGGAAAGATCATACATAATCAACACATCAGCATCCACAACTACCATCGCTTTTTTGTCAAATGAAATCAGGTTCATCATATAAGACTGCTGGTCTTTGTAAGTAAATATCTTGGACAGTTTTGCTTCATTAACGACCAATTTACTGACATTCTTAAGCTGTTCTTGGATAATTTGGGATTCATCTTGAAAAGCTGGATCTGAGGATTTCACATAAAAGTGGTATATAAATGCCCCAAGCATCATAAATACCAGCATCCCAAGTCCAATGGTCCATCTACTCTTTGTATTTTCATTCATCTATCTAAAATTCATGTGTGGATATTGCTCTAATAAGTGATCTATTTTTTCAGCGATTTTCTCTAAGAAAATTTGATGTTGGTTGGAATACGGATTAAATGCGCGGTGTGCAAGTCCTTTCTGAACCTCATCTACTAACTTCATAACGGGAAATGCGGTTGCTTCAATACAGGACTCTTTAAATTTTTCCCAAACAAATTGCAGTGCAATTTCATTGGGATGGATTAAATCAGGTCCGTAATATCTGTAATCTCTCAATTCATCAACGAGCATCTCATAGGACGGAAAGTAATAAACCTCTTTATACGTGTCCATGAAGTCATGTAAACCAACAAAAAGTACACTCTTGCTTCGTTGATTCTCAATCATCCCATCTTTTATATGACGCACCGGAGAAATGGTGTATATCAATTTTATTTTGGGATTTAGTTCTTTCACTTTTAAATACAAACGCTCCAAACTCTCTTTTACAGTCTGCGCGTCCAAAAGTGTTTTTTCAAAAATGTGCTGTGGCAATTTATGACAGTTAGCTACCATGCGTTGGGTGGATTTCTCTGAATACACCCAAGCAGTTCCCAAGGTGATGATTAGATGTGATCCTGAAATTAAATCCTCTCGCAATGCTCTAATTTTTAAATTCAACTGGAACAAGATGTCCTCTTCTTCCAGCGCATTTAAATCAGAATGTGCATCAAAACAACTCCAAACATCATTGTGGAGAAACACATCAGAAGGGGTAAATACATGTCCTTTTACAGCAAAATCAACTAATTTCTCAAGTGCCAAAGGGTGGAATAAAATTCCAAACGGATTTACAGTATTTACAAATTGATATTGTCCAAGACGCGCTGCCATGTGAACTGCAAAACAGGATCCCAGAGATATGATTTTGGATTGATAAGAAATCTTATCATCTAAAATAGGTACGGTAATGGGCGTAAAAAAATTCACTCTATTTTTTAATTATTTTTTGATTGTAACCCGGCATTCTCAACCAATATACTCCAGCTGGAAAATCTGAAACATCAATGGTTTGGTTGCGCTTTTCATAAATAGATTTGCAAACTAATGATCCATTACTTGCAAAGATTTCAAAGGTAGTATTTGTAAACCCTGCTGGCAAATTTAGATACACCTCATCTGTTGCTGGATTAGGATATAAAACCCCTTCCTCCATTTTTGAGGTATTCCGTGTTCCCAACGTCTGATAATAGGGTTGTAAATACGTACTTAAGTCCAATAAGTGTATCTTGGGATTGGTAGAAATGATGCCTCCATAAGCAGTAAATCTTTCATTGCTGAGGAAAAAATTCAATCCGTCAGCAGTTGTAATCCCCTCAATTTGATGAAAATTCAGGTTTAAATTGATTTTCCTGTTGTACCTGCTAAAAAAGTCATGAGCTTCAAAACCGTAAAAGAGATAAACAAACGGGCTCAAAGTAGTTGAATATCCACTAAGGGCTAGCATTTTTTTATCCTCCAAATAAGTAGCATCTGTGACAAGACCGCCAATGTTAAACGTTGCTATTTTGGTAGCTTGATAAGTTCCTGCAGTTTTAGGTAAGGCATAGCAACTTGTTTGTTGAGATAACCATTCCTTGGTAAAAAGATAGATTCCGGTTTCTGTTACAATAAAAGCCTCACAGTCAAAATCTGTTTGATTGGCTGCTTGTACTTGAAAATCAGTCTGCTCTGGATAAGAGAAATTAATGTATTCTATGTGATCTGACGCAGTGTCAAGGTGAAGTTTTGAAACTTTAGCTATGCGCAGATTGCGGTTGTTCCCTGTGCCGTTGTTTCCAAAGTCCCCAAAATAAAAATAGTCAGCATCTTGAGCTATTGCTTCCCAATCTCTTAACCGCGCAATAGAAATGGTTTGATCAACTGCTAAAACACTGTTCGTTTCTTGTCGTTCCAATTGATCTAAAGAAAAGCCATATATAAGTGCATCACTACTGTCATTATGCGTCCATAACATATCATTCCAAAGCGTGACTCCGGAACTCTCTGAAATTGAAACTGGTAAAATCCAGCTGGTATGAGGTCGTTGATTCCCCGTTTCTAAAGCTATTTGTTGGCTGTAAATCCAGGGATTTAACGCAAAAAAAACGACATTTAAAATTAGATACTTCATAATCTTATAAACTTCTTTTACCTTTGTTTTATGAAACAAAATGACACAATAAATACAACTGAGTTAAATCATTTAAATATACTATATGTTTTTGCTTTAGAAAGTGAAGCAGGAACATTTTTTAAAGAAGACCTTAAAATATTCACCGGTGTTGGAAAGGTAAATGCCGCTTATCACTTGATGAAAGCGTTACAGACAAACCGTCCTGATATCATCATCAATGTAGGATCTGCAGGAAGTAATAACTTTAAAAGAGGCACTGTGGTGTGTTGCAATCAATTTATCCAAAGGGATATGGATGTCCAAGGTTTGGGTTTTGATTTGTATCAAACGCCATTTTCAAAAGTCCCAGCAATATTGCAGTATGGTAAAATACTTACTGGATTGCCTTTGGGGATTTGTGGTACCGGAGATAACTTTGATACAAGTAACAGTCAAAAGAGCTACAATGTGGTTGATATGGAAGCTTATGCCCTAGCCCTAATAGCTCAAGAAGAGGAAATCCCTTTTCTGTGTTTGAAATATATTTCTGATGGAGGTGATGAAACGGCAGCTGTTGATTGGCAAACTTCTGTGGTTTTAGCTGCTGAAGCTTTAAAAAATGCTGTAACTCATTTTTAACCTCAACAATA
>JAGHSS010000207.1 GCA_018065745.1 Candidatus Neoflavobacterium equi
AGCATGTACTTATCTAAAGAAGTAAAGTCAGAGCTTTTCACTAAACATGGTGGAGCTGCATCAAACACTGGATCTGCTGAAGGGCAAATCGCTTTGTTCACATTCAGAATTAATCACTTAACAGGACACTTGAAAAAAAATCGTCACGATTACAATACTGAGCGTTCATTAGTTAAATTAGTAGGTAAAAGAAGAAGCTTACTAGATTATCTTAAGAAGAAAGAGATTAATAGATACCGTGAGATTATTAAAGAATTAAACATCAGAAAATAATCACAACTTAAAGAGGTGCCCGTGTGCCTCTTTTTTTTTTATATATTTGACAGAAAAAGTTTGGTTTTTCATTGGGTTTGAAGCAACTACACACAACAACACACACAACAACACAACTAAACCCTTTGTTTAATTAAGAATTAAATTTTTTATGATTCCTAAGGTTACCCAAGAAATTATCGATTTAGGTGATGGAAGAAACATCACAATCGAAACAGGAAAACTAGCCAAACAAGCCGACGGATCTGTCGTAGTTCGTATGGGCGATGCGATGTTATTAGCGACTGCAGTATCTGCACGCAAAGCATCACCAGGAGTAGACTTTCTACCCCTAACAGTGGATTACCGCGAAAAATTTGCAGCTGCAGGTCGTTTCCCAGGAGGTTTCTTCAAAAGAGAAGCACGTCCAAGTGACAACGAAGTACTTGTAATGCGTTTGGTAGACCGCGTTTTGAGACCTTTATTCCCAGATGATTACCACGCTGAAACGCAGGTAATGATCCAATTGATGTCTCATGATGAAAATGTAATGCCTGATTCATTGGCTGGATTAGCAGCTTCTGCTGCCCTAGCGGTATCTGACATTCCATTTTACAACTTGATTTCAGAAGTACGCGTTGGACGCGTTGACGGTCAATTGATCATCAACCCTACAAGAGAACAATTAGCAGCATCAGACATTGACATGATGATTGGAGCTTCTAAAGACTCTGTATGTATGGTTGAAGGTGAAATGAAAGAAATTTCTGAAAGCGAAATGGTGCAAGCAATTAAATTTGCCCATGAAGCAATCATCAAACAAGTGGAAGCACAAGAGCGTTTAAGAGCTGCTGTTGGAAACTTGGAATACAGAACGTATGAGGCTGAAAAAAGTGACGAAGCTATCTTGGCTAAAATCACGGAAGCGTCTTATTACAAATGTTTTGAAATTGCATCAGAAGCAAGTGGTAAACACGAGAGAACTGAGAAGTTTGCTCTAGTTTATGAAGAAGTTAAAGCATTATTTACAGAAGAAGAACTTGCAGAAAATGCCGATCTTATTGGCCATTATTTCCACGATATTCAAAAAGAAGCAGTGCGTAACTTGATCTTAGACAAAGGAATTCGTTTGGACGGTAGAAAAACTAATGAAATCAGACCAATCTGGTCAGAAGTTGGTTACTTGCCTTCAACTCACGGATCTTCTATCTTTACACGTGGAGAAACTCAAGCATTAGCGACAGTTACTTTAGGTACGTCAAGAGAAGCAAACATCATTGATTTGCCATCAGATCAAGGTGAAGAGCGTTTCTACTTACACTACAATTTCCCACCATTTTCAACAGGAGAAGCTAAACCTTTAAGAGGTACTTCAAGACGTGAAGTTGGTCACGGAAATTTAGCACAACGCGCTTTGAAAAACATGATCCCTGCAGACTGTCCTTACACCATCAGAATTGTTTCTGAAGTTTTGGAATCTAACGGATCATCTTCTATGGCAACCGTTTGTGCTGGAACATTGGCTTTGATGGACGCAGGTATTCAAATTGTTAAACCAGTTTCTGGAATTGCGATGGGATTGATCTCTGATGCAAAAACAGGACGTTGGGCTGTATTGTCTGACATCTTAGGTGATGAAGATCACTTGGGTGACATGGACTTTAAAGTTACTGGAACAAAAGATGGAATCACAGCATGTCAAATGGACATCAAAATTGAAGGTTTAGCTTACGATATTTTGGAAAGCGCATTGAACCAAGCAAGAGATGGACGTATGCACATCTTAGGTAAAATCACTGAAACTATCGCTGAGCCAAATCCAACTGTGAAACCAAAAGCTCCAAAAATCATCAAAGTGGAAATCCCTAAAGATTTCATTGGTGCAATTATTGGACCTGGAGGTAAAAACATCCAAGCGTTACAAGCTGATACGGAAACGACGATTGTTATCAACGAAGAAGGTGATTTTGGTATCATCGAATTGTTGGGAACAAACCAAGCAGGTATGGAAAAAGCGATTGCACACATCAAAAACCAAACTTTTGCTCCAACAGAAGGAGAAGTTTACACGGTTAAAGTAACAAAAATCTTAGATTTTGGTGCAGTAGTTGAATTCGTTCCTGGAAAAGATTCCTCATTACACGTATCTGAATTGGATTGGAAACGCATTGAAAAAGTTTCTGACGTCTTGAATGAAGGAGATGTAATTGAAGTAAAATACATGGGATTAGACCCTAAAACTAGAAAACCAAAAGTTTCTAGAAAAGCTTTACTTCCACGTCCTCCAAAAGAAGACAAACCAAAAGAAGACGAAGCTCCAAAAGCTTAATCATATAAAACTGCATCTTTAAGGTGCAGTTTTTTTTTGCCCATACCTCAGGTGTTTTTTTTAAGGCAAATCCCAAACCCTGCGCTAGCGCTTGTGTTTGAGACCGGGCTGTCCGCTGTATCTTTTGCAAGGCAAAGCCTTCCAAAAGGATGCCGCTCCCATCCCTTTTGCGACCTCCCAACGGAAATATCCAACCGTTAATCGATTATATTTAAAAAAGTTAAAATTTCTTTAATAAAAAACAATTACCATCCACAGACGTTATTATTAAAACACTTACTACCAACGACTTAAATGCCATTAAGTCAGAATATGACGTTGAAAAGAAGCTCACATAAAAAAATAATCAATAAAAAATCATTTTTTTTGTAACTTTTTGAGTCGTTAGTACGTATAACTAATATAAAATAGATTTAGGAGGAACTTATTAATGAGACAACTTAAGATTACCAAGCAGGTTACCAACCGTGAAACTGCGTCATTAGATAAATATTTACAAGAGATTGGTAAAGTAGACTTGATCACTGCAGATGAAGAAGTGGAATTAGCACAACGCATCAAAGCTGGAGACCAACGCGCTTTAGAAAAATTGACCAAAGCCAATTTACGTTTCGTTGTATCTGTTGCTAAACAATACCAAAACCAAGGGTTGACTCTTCCTGACTTAATTAACGAAGGAAATTTAGGTTTGATCAAAGCGGCTCAACGTTTTGACGAGACTAGAGGATTTAAATTTATTTCATATGCTGTATGGTGGATTCGTCAATCCATCCTTCAAGCTTTGGCTGAACAATCAAGAATTGTGCGTTTGCCATTGAACAAAATTGGATCTATCAACAAGATCAACAAAATGTACGCTTTATTAGAGCAATCTAATGAAAGAGCTCCTAGTGCTGAAGAGATTGCTAAAGAGTTGGATATGACTGTTAACGACGTTAAGGAGTCTATGAAAAACTCTGGTCGTCACCTTTCCATGGATGCCCCTTTAGTTGAAGGAGAAGATTCTAATTTATATGACGTTTTACGTTCTGGAGAATCTCCAAATCCAGACAGAGAATTGATTCACGAATCATTGAGAACAGAAATTGAACGCGCTTTAGAAACATTGACTCCACGTGAGGCTGATGTGGTACGTTTGTATTTTGGTTTAGGTGATCAACACCCAATGACTTTGGAAGAAATTGGTGAAACTTTTGACCTGACACGTGAGCGTGTAAGACAGATTAAAGAAAAAGCAATTAGAAGATTAAAACACACTTCTAGAAGTAAAATACTAAAAACTTATTTGGGTTAATACCCAGCATGAGTAAACAACAGTATCAACTGTTCGTTTTTTGATTGATGATGAAACTCCGGCTGATTACCGGAGTTTTTTTTATATCAATTTTAATAACCAATTTAAATACCTAATTTTACGACACTAACAACACAACACATGCAAACAAAATTAATTGCACCATCTGTATTAGCTGCAGATTTTGCCAACTTACAAAGAGACGTTGAAATGATCAACGCTTCACAAGCAGATTGGTTTCACATTGACATCATGGACGGGGTTTTTGTTCCCAACATATCCTTTGGTATGCCAGTTTTAGAAGCCATTCAAAAACACGCTAAAAAAACCATTGACGTCCACTTGATGATTGTAGATCCTGACCGCTACATCACTGCTTTTGCAAACTTGGGCGCTAATATTCTTACCGTGCATTATGAAACGTGTACCCACTTGCACAGAACACTTCAAGCCATCAAAGCAGCGGGAATGAAAGCAGGAGTTGCCTTGAACCCACACACAAACGTCAGCCTTTTGGAAGACGTGATTCAAGACATTGACTTGGTGTGCATCATGAGCGTTAACCCAGGTTTTGGAGGACAGTCTTTCATTGAAAACACCTATGATAAGGTGGTGAAATTAAAACACCTGATCACCTCTAAAAACGCGTCAACCCTTATTGAGATAGACGGTGGAGTTACAGATCAAAATGCAAAACAACTTGTGGAAGCAGGAGCTGACGTCTTGGTTGCTGGAAGTTTTGTATTCAAAGCTACAGATCCATTAGCAACCATTGAAAACCTAAAAAATCTTGTAAATAATAACCTATAAATACAAGTTGTTGTTTATCAGTTATTTAACATACAATTTTTTTTGATTAACACTTACAATAGCAATATTAAACTAACTTTGTTACTTCAAGTTTTTATTATTTCACAATAGTAAAACACAATTTAGACT
>JAGHSS010000009.1 GCA_018065745.1 Candidatus Neoflavobacterium equi
CTTACATCCTGAATTGAGTTAGATAAATTTTTATAAAGAATCATAAAAAAACTGAAAAAGCAGTAATTCACAATTACTGCTTTTTGCTTTATGTTACGTACTCGTTTTCTTTTGTGATAAACGACCTAGGAAAACCAATCCCAATGCAGAGATGATGAGATACCCCAGGGCGACATAGCTCTGTGAAGTTGGAGCCAACAACCCTACAACACTATAGCTGATTGCGGAGGTTAGGACAAAGGAAACTCCTCAAAATAATGCCATGCCTCTTCCTGATGCTCGTACCAATAAAAACGGTAGGGTATGGACTTGTCATTGGGAATGGTAACCCAGTGAATGGGATATTCCTGTGGCACCTGTTGGTTGATGCGCTGTTCCAACTCTCGGATAGGCAACAGTTCCTTGACTTCAAAATTAGGTTCGTGGTGGTAGATGATCTCACGGCGTTGCATCTGTTTAATTTCTTCCCTAAAAACATAGAGTACCCTCGTTATGGAAATAAAGAAAACAATAAATCCTACAGATAAGCCCAACCACAGATGAAGTTTTGAAATGACCTTCTTAAAAGAGCTCTTTGACTTTTTATTTTTATCCTTCATGATATGTAAAAGTGCTGCTGTTTGATATGCAATAGCACAGCAGATAAATGTTAGTTTAATTTATAGGTAACAGAACCCAACACATTGATAAGTTGTTGTGGATTTGCAGTTGTGAATCCCAACCAATAGTGTTTGTTTGTGAAGTTATCTGCTTTAATTCCAAATCTGAATTTTTTTAGGTCATAGAACGCACTGGCATTCAACACCAAATATTCTGGCAGTGTAAAAACATTTTCAGTATTGGTCACTGGATCAAATGAATTCAACTCGTTGTTGGCACTGGCATAATTTCCGCCAATTCCAAATCCCAAGCCCTTCATACCGCCATCCAAAAATTGATAACTCGCATATAAACTAGCCAACCAAGGCGAACCTAAAGTTGCGGGTCTTCTCCCTTGAGTGGTTGGATCTGAAACAAGGTATTTAGAGTCGTTATAACTTACTCCACCAACAAGAGAAAGTCCTTTAACCAGGTATGCGTTTACTTCCAACTCCACCCCTTTACTTCCCATTTTACCGGATTGGTTTTGGAAGGCATTGTACGTTCCTGGGATATATCCCAAAGTATATAAGGTATTCTTCACCTGAATGTCGTAATAACTCAAGGTTGCATTCACACGGCCTTTAAACAAATTTCCTTTGAAACCTCCTTCAAATTGATTGGCTCTTTCTGGATCTGAAAGTGAGGTTGTTCCAGCTTCATCGCTGAAATAGTATCCATTGCTTTTGAAACTGTTTTGATAATTTCCGAAAACAGAGAATTTATCTTTTAAAATCTCATACACCACTCCAAATTTTGGTGAAAATGCCGATTGATTGTAGGGTTTAACCTCGTTGATCCACAAGGCACCTCCTTGAAAACGATTGCTTTCATAACGCACGGACGTCATGATGTTCAATCCCCTAGTTGGTGTAAATACATTAGAGATATAAGCACTGTAAGTATTCTGAGCATCCATTTGGTCGTAGTGACTCACGTTATTAGGATCTGCATAAAGTGCATTTAAAACATCTGCGTTGTATGTACTTCCAAAATTGCTTCCTGAAACAGGTACAGCATCATAGAATCCGCGGCTTAAGTATATGTATTTGAGATTGTTCTTAACTCGCATATAATCCAATCCAACTACAGTTCTATTTCTCATTTGATCCCCAATTTTGTAATCAAAATTGAAATTCTGCTGAACTTGGAAATAGGTCTTTTTGCTATGATCTGTTGATTGGTCCCCTCTGCTGATGTAGAGCTGGTTGTCTGCAGGATTTAAATAGATGGCGAAATAAGGATTCAATCCATCAGAAAATGTGTAAGCCGTACTCACGTTTGTATTGGACTTGATGTGGCTGTTAATTTTATAATTAGCTTGGGCAAAGATATTTCTGACCTTTGCTTTGGTATACATACCATCCCCATAATAGGACTGTTTGTAATCCAATCCCATGGCTTCCAAATCTTGCATATTGGTTACTCCAGTAGTGGCTTTGGACAAATAGAAAAAGGATTGTTCTGGAGTAGTTTTGTTGTCATACATTTCATATTCCAGACTCAAATCAAGACGGTCGTTCACCTGGTATAAAAGAGAAGGCGTGAAAGCAAAAAAGGTGTTTTTGGCATCTGATTTTTGAAAAGTACCGGCTTTGGTGTATGCCGTGTTGAAACGGAACATCAATTTATTGTCTTTTGTCAGAGGCGTATTGATGTCTGCTTGAGCTCTGTAGTAGTTATAACTCCCCGCTGTGACACCAACAGTTCCTCCAAAGGTGTCATACGGTTTTTTAGTTACCCTATTCACGACCCCACCATAAGAGGTTACATTACTTCCATAAAGTGTTGCTGACGGCCCTTTTAATACCTCCAACTTTTCAATATTGACCGCATCAATTGCTGTAGTAACCGGTGCTACCAACCCGTTGCGTATGGAGTTGTTGGAAGTAAATCCCCTCAGTGTGATATAAGAACCACCGTCACCTGCTCTGTTGGTTGCACTCCACATTTTTTGCACTCCAGTTACATTTCTGTAAGCTTCATCAACCGTAGTCAATATTTGGTTGTCAAAAAAATGCGATCTACCGTGGCATAAGACTGTGGATTCTCAATAGCCTTTAAAGGCATTTTGTTGGTGTAATTTGAATTTTTTTTCAAAACAGAGTTGATAATAACCCCTTCTAAAGCTTTGGATGTAATGGTATCCTTTTCTTGACTTTGCGCAGCTAAAATGGGCAAAACAAGCATGGAAAAAACAAATCTGAATTTCATTATAT
>JAGHSS010000313.1 GCA_018065745.1 Candidatus Neoflavobacterium equi
GTATAAATGATTATTATGTATGAATTGAATGTTTTTTCAATTCTGTTGCAAATGTAACCTTAATTTTTATTCTTTACAACTGAATCCTTAAAAAAGTTTGGCAACTTCTTGGTTTACAAATTCTAAAAAACGTTCGTCTGCAGGAGTGAATGGATCAATCTCGTGACTGTCTATGTCAATCTGCCCAATGTTCGCTCCATTGACAAACAACGGAATTACAATTTCAGACTTTACCGTGATGCTGCACGCAATGTAATTGTCTTGTGCTGAAACATCTGGAACAACAAAGTTTTGATTGCTCACAGCTACTTGTCCGCAAATTCCCTTTCCAAAAGGAATGGTGGTGTGCTCTGTGTATGCTCCCGCATAAGGACCTAGATTCAATTCTTCCAAGTCTCCATTTCTAAAATAAAATCCAACCCAATTGTAGTAGGAAATCTCTGATTTTAAAAATTCACATAGTTTTTGTAATTTGTCCTCACGAACGGCAGATCCTTCAAGGATCTCTATAATAGTAGGCTTTAAATTCTCGAAATTCATCTGTTTTTTATACAAATATACATGCCACTTGCGTTTGTTTTTTTATATTTTTGTTAAAATCAATTGCTTTGATAAAACTTTTCAGACAGTATCGTCCCTTTTTTGCATTCCTAGGTAAATTTTTCTTTGTTTACTTGGTCTTGCTTTTTGTATATAAAATTTACCTCTATCAATACAATACCCTCAACCATGAGGTGGATGGGATTACCCAAATGGTCGCCCAACATGTGCATTATGGTATGAACCTTTTGGGGTATGAGAATTTTATTGAACTTTCCAAGGTCACTCCGGCGGTGGAAGTTCACTATGGAGATCCCAAGTTTTTTATACATATTATAGAAGGGTGTAATGCGGTGAGCGTCGCGATTCTCTTTGTCGCTTTCTGTGTGGCTTTTGCCATGCACTTTTGGAGAACCATTTTGTTTTTGATCTTTGGTTTGATAACCCTGTATGTACTCAACGTCTTCAGGATTGGTTTGTTGACGGTACTGTTGTATCGTTACCCACAACATTTTGATCTTTTGCACGACATCCTCTTCCCAGTCATCATTTATGGGTATGTGTTTATACTGTGGTGTTTGTGGTTGTTTAAATTGTCTGGTTATGGCGCAAACAAAACCTTTTAGTTTTTGGAGAATACTTGTGGTGGGATTGTGCTTTGTGTTGATTATGACCATACGCTTTTATCAAACCCAATTGTTCTATGATCCCTTTGTGTTGTTTTTTCATTCTGATTTTGTCAATACGCCTTTCCCAGAGGTGGTCATGTGGAAATATGTGTTGTCCATGACTTTCAGATATGTATTGAATACCGTACTTTCTTTGGGCATCTTGTGGGCGTGTTTTCAAAACGTGTCCCAACTCAAATTTGCTACCTTACTCTATGGATTCTTTTACGTTATTTTATTGGGCGGGATTTTAATTTTCTTGACGTTGGACGGTCGCGACTATCAAGTGCTGTTCTACCTGAGACGCTTTTTGATACAGCCGCTTTTCTTATTGCTTTTTCTACCGGCATTTTTTTATCAAGAAAAGGTACAAAGCACAAAATAAATACTACCTTTGAAGGTAATTAGTTGAAACTCATGTTCCAGAAAAAATGTTTGCCGTTTTTACTTGCGATGCTACTCTTAGTGTCTCATAGCGGTATGGCATTTAATCTGCACTACTGTAAGGGAAAACTGGCGTCCATAAGTTTGGGAATCACTTCTGTTGAAAGTTGTGATATGAACTCAAATGCAATGGTTGTTGATGCGCATCAAGAAACAACAACTGCAATTGAAACAGCAGCTGATGTGGATGATGAAGAGCTGAAAACCTGTTGTAAAGCCAAAGAATCTCATGAGTCTTGTTGTAAAGACAAGAAACTGGAAGCCAAGAAAATAACTTCTGATGACGTTGTCATCAAAATATCAAGTCCAACAATTGCTGTTGGAGTACTCCCACAAACGCTTTCTCTTTACCGTTTACCAGCTGTGTTTACGGAAGAAATAGCTACTGATGTCCAGGTGCTGGACCTCCCAAATCACGCACCACCACTTTATAAATTATATTGTCAATTCATTTATTACGCATAAGCATTAGATAAAAATCAATCACTTAGATTATTTATTTAATACACATATTA
>JAGHSS010000175.1 GCA_018065745.1 Candidatus Neoflavobacterium equi
TTGCTTGTGCTGTGTCCTTGTAAACGCGGGGAGGAAGTGGTTCCAGCATCCAAAGTTCCAGCTCCTGTGGTTGTGCCTCAAGACAGCGTTGCGAAGGTAAAAGAATCAGATGAAGATGGAGTAGAAGATGCCAAAAAGCCAAGTTGGGACGTTGCAGATACAACTTTTGTACTGTTGTCTGCATACAGTGCTGATTTTGTATATGATTTAAAATATGCCACTAAAGCTAATTTTTTAAAGGAACAGGTTTATGACTGCCCTGCGTGCTACCTGCGTTTTAAAACAGTAAAAGCTTTGATTGCCGCTAATGAAGAGTTTAAAACATTGGGGTATCAGATAAAAATCTTTGATTGCTACCGTCCGTTGGACGTTCAAAAAAAGATGTGGAAAATTTTACCTGGAACCAATTATGTGGCCAATCCGCGCAAAGGATCTGTTCACAACAGGGGAGGTGCTGTTGATTTGACTTTGGTAACGGTTGTTGGGGATAGTGTGGATATGGGAACTGACTTTGATTTTTTTGGACCTCAAGCGCATCACAGTTATTCCAATCTTCCAAACGATGTTCTAAAAAACAGAATCCTTTTGAAAAGCGTTTTGCGCAAACATCAATTTTCAGCCATCAATTCTGAATGGTGGCACTACAATTTCAAACCGGCCAAACAAGATGCGGTCTCCAATTTCAATTGGGAATGCAATTAAATTGAAATTTAGATTTTTGGGTTTATTAAAAACAGCTTAATTTAGCCCTTTCAATTCCTTTCAAAATGACACAGATTGATTATTTATTGAAGTCCATACAGACTTCATCTAGAAATATAGAAAACACCCTGAAATTACTTTCAGAAGACTGTACGATTCCTTTTATTGCGCGTTATAGAAAAGACATGACTGGTAATTTGGACGAGGTAGTCATTGAACAAATTGCTAAAACAAGTAAGCTCTATGATGAAATTGTCAAGAGAAAAGACAGTATTCTAAAATCTATAGGGGAACAAGATAAATTGACATCTGATTTAGAAGCAAAGATCAACCAGAGCTTTGACTTGCAAGAATTGGAAGATTTGTATTTGCCTTATAAGAAAAAGAGAAAGACCAAGGCAGATACCGCAAGAGAGCTGGGCTTGGAACCTTTGGCTAAAATTTTGATGGCTCAAAATACGGACGACGTGGAAGCGGCTGCTCACAAATATGTGAATCAAAACGTAAATTCTATTGACGAGGCACTGCAAGGGGCACGCGATATCATTGCGGAGTGGATCAATGAAAATATCTATGTGAGAAAAAATTTGAGACGTATGTTTCAACGCAGTGCTACCATTGAAACCAAGGCTGTCAAAGCGAAGATGGAAGAGGATGGCGCTAAAAAGTTTGAACAGTACTTTGAGTGGAGTGAATCTTTCTCACGTGTGCCTTCACACCGTTTGTTGGCCATGCTTCGCGCAGAAAATGAAGGATACATCAAAATGAATGTGGGTATTGTAAAAGAGGATGCACTACAATTCATTGAAGAACAGGTAATAAAGAATAAAAAAGAAACCGCTGCACAACTAAAAAAGGCTGTTGCAGACAGTTATAAACGCCTTTTGGAGCCGGCAATATCCAATGAAGTTCTGCAAGAAGCAAAGGCTAAGGCAGATCAAAATTCCATTGGTGTATTTGCTTCCAATTTGCAACAATTGTTGTTGGCGCCACCGTTGGGTGAGAAACGCATCTTGGCGATTGATCCAGGATTTAAAACCGGATGCAAGGTGGTTTGTTTGGATGAAAAGGGAGATTTGTTACACAATGAAACAATTTACCCTCACGCGCCTCAAAACGACACCACCATGGCCATGAAAAAAATCAGGTCTATGGCTAATGCATACAATGTGGAAGCCATATCTATTGGAAATGGGACAGCGTCTAGAGAAACTGAATTTTTCATCAAAAAAATTGCGTTTGACAAACCCATCCAAGTTTTTGTGGTAAGTGAGGCTGGTGCATCTGTATATTCAGCATCTAAAATTGCTAGAGAAGAATTTTCTAATTATGACGTTACCGTTCGTGGAGCGGTTTCCATTGGTAGAAGATTGAGTGATCCCTTGGCAGAATTGGTAAAGATTGATCCAAAATCCATTGGTGTGGGGCAATACCAGCACGATGTGGATCAAACCAAATTAAAAGAGGAATTAGATCACACCGTGGTGCGTTGTGTGAATGCTGTGGGAATTAACTTGAACACGGCAAGTAAGTCACTTTTGAGCTACGTTTCAGGTATTGGTGAAAAAATGGCTGAGAATATTGTTGCTTACAGATCAGAAAATGGACCTTTTACCAACAGGAAAGAGTTGAAAAAAGTACCAAGACTAGGGGAGAAGGCTTATGTTCAAGCAGCGGCGTTTGTGCGCATTCACAACGGTTCTCATCCTCTAGATAATTCAGCAGTTCACCCTGAAGCCTACGGTATTGTGGAAAAAATGGCCAAAGATTTGAATTTATCTGTTGGTGATTTGATTGGAAATAAAGAGCAAATTGCCAAAATAAACATAGATAAATACATCACGGACGTTGTAGGAGCCTTGTATCTGAATGATGTGATAAAGGAGTTACTTAAACCGGGATTAGACCCAAGAAAGGCGGCCAAAGTATTTGAATTTGACCCGACAGTAAAGTCTATAAAAGACTTGAAAATTGGAGCAGTACTGCCTGGAATTGTAAATAATATTACCAATTTTGGATGTTTTGTTGACGTTGGAATAAAAGAAAGTGGTTTGGTGCATATTTCGCAACTAAAAGAGGGATATGTCAGTGATGTCAATGAGGTAGTCAAGCTACATCAACACGTACAGATAAAAGTTGTGGAGGTTGATGAATCCAGAAAAAGAGTTCAACTGACGATGATATTATAATATCATTTTATAATCAATATAG
>JAGHSS010000332.1 GCA_018065745.1 Candidatus Neoflavobacterium equi
ATAAAACTATACTTATTAATTCTACTGACTACCGGACTCTATAGTTGTAAAAAAAATCAACTGAACGATTCGAATCAACTGAACGATAGCATTGAAAAAAAAGAGGTTCAAAAAATCTATGCCCCAGGATCAGTCGTAATTGACACGACACTATTGAAAGGGTATTCTGAAAAAATTAAAAACTTCTACCAACAAAATGATTTCCGCACGGTTTGGACTGACAGTACAGATGTAAGACAATTGCTACAATCTATCAACAAGGTGAATGAAGACGGTTTGAATCCTCAAGATTACTATCTGAAAAAGATCACTGATTTAAAATCAAAAAAAACAGGATTAAGCGAAGATCAAAGAATACAGTTGGATTTGTATCTAACTTCCAGTTTTTACAGATTGGCAAATCACTTCAACAGTGGGAAATTAAATCCTCGGAATTTATATACCGACTGGGAAATCAACAGAGGTGATTTGGACACGCCAAGATTACTACAAGAGAGTTTGTTGGCGCATAATGTTGAAACAAAGCTTGACAGCTTGAAACCCAATCATGAGATATACAAAAGATTGAAAACGGCATTAGCTAAAGTAGACCCCAATGTTGAAGAACCTTTGGAAAATCTGAAACCGATTGTTCTTGTGGGTAAATTAGTTCCAAATGACACCAATCCCAAAGTGATTGAAGTAAAGCAAAAGCTTGCTAAAATGAAGTTGTATACTTTGGAGGATAGCATTACATCAATTTACAACGACACGCTGTTAGTAGCTGTAAAGAAGTTTCAGAAAAAAAATAACCTTCCACAAGACGGTATTATTGGAACTGGAACTTTAAAGGCGTTGAATTACAACAAGGCGCAACGCAAAGCGCAAATCATCGCAAATATGGAACGTATGCGATGGTACCCTAGGGATTTGGGTGAAAACTTTGTATTGGTCAATATACCGGGATATGAATTGTGGTTGGTATCTAAAGGAGATACATTACAATCACATAAAATTGTAGTTGGAAAAAACAAGAGAAGAACACCAATCTTGAGTTCTAAGTTTAGCAACCTAGTACTTAACCCAACTTGGACTGTTCCTCCTACAATCATCAAGGAAGATTTGACACCTGCAGCAACGAGAAATAGAGGTTATTTTGCCAATAACAGAATTAAAATCTACAATTCTAAAGGCGGTTTAGTTTCTGCAGACAATTGGAATCCAGCACTGGCGAAGTCCTACCGTTATGTTCAGGATCCAGGGAGTCAAAACTCACTTGGTATCATTAAGTTCAACTTTCCCAACAATCATATGGTTTATTTGCACGACACAAGCAATAGAAGTATTTTTAACAAAGGTGGAAGAGATTTAAGCTCTGGTTGTGTAAGGGTTCAAAACCCAGAAAAGCTCGCTCTTAAATTATTGGAACTGGACAACAGTGAAGTTACTGAAGATCAGTTCAACAAAATATTAGCATCTTTAAAAACTTCCAGTATCAAGATAAACTCCCCTATTTATGTACACCAATTTTATTGGACTGTGTCCATTGCTAGGGATGGCGGAATAAATTTTAAAGACGATATCTATGAATTAGATTTTGATCTATATTTAAAAATGAGAAAGTAAAACTTTCTCATTTTTTTTATTTATGACGCTAAAGATTCTGAAACTTCATTGACGATTCTTGATGGATGGTAGATAAACAAACACGAATTCTCTTTGATCGTATTGATTAAATTTTGGTGGATTTCCATTGGTACTGCTGGACATCCCAAGCTTCTACCCAGTCTCCCCTGTTGTGTGATAAAACGTTCAGAAACATAATCAGCACCGTGAATAACGACTGCCCTATCTCTAGCTTTGTCGTTAAATCCTTTTTCAAGACCGTCTAACTTTAGTGAAAGCCCGTGTTTACCTTGATAGGTTTCCCCTGTAAGATAAAATCCCAAGCTGCTTTTGTTTGATTCTAATACATTAGAAAAATTAGTAGCGAATTCTCCTCCACTTTTTAATCCATGGGAAACTAAGGAATGGATAAGCACTTCATTCTTTTCCATATCAATTACCCAAAGTCTTTTTTTAGTTGACGAAAGACTAAAATCAATGATCGTCAATTTATCGTTTGTAATTACACCTTGACTTTTCAATTGAAAATACCCTTTCAACGCTTTTGAAAAACATTCCAAACTTGGCGCTCCATAATTTTGAACATTCAAATTACTGTAAGTATTTTGAATCTTCAAATCCATTGAAACTTTTGCATTAGCTGCGGTAATCTTGGGGTCGTTTAAAGGTTTTTTGTGGGCTTCATTATTTGCCATTTCTACTGGTTTGAAAGAGGCCAAACAAACCAATGCGATCGGCAAAAATCGGCTTAAATATTTCATTTATTTGAGTTTTAATAGGTTATGAGACTCTCAAATTTATAAATTTAAATTTAACGAGCACCCATTTAGACAAAAAAATTACCATTGTTTGGCAACATTTTTTAATAATTAACACCTCCCTCACACAATATTTTATTTTTTTTTAGTTGTCTGTGAATGCATATGTAGGAAAATTTCTAAAGTGGTTTGACAAATTTGAATTACTTTTGAAAGACAATACAACCACACAGAAATGAACAAAAAAGTAATACTAATGATTTTGGACGGTTGGGGAAAATCTCCAGATCCAAAAGTGTCTGCTGTTGATCAAGCAAACACTCCTTTTATAGATCAATTATACACCAAATATCCCAATGCAGAATTGCGAACTGATGGATTGAACGTTGGTTTGCCAGAAGGGCAAATGGGAAATTCTGAGGTGGGCCATATGAATTTAGGAGCAGGTAGAATTGTATACCAGGATTTGGCTAAAATCAATTTAGCGATAAAAAACAAGACGCTTTCTGAAGAAAAAACACTCGTTGAGGCATTTGAATACGCCAAGACAAACCAAAAGAACGTACACTTTCTAGGCTTACTATCAGATGGCGGTGTGCATTCCCATATACAACATTTATTTGCCTTACTAGATGCTGCAAAAGCTAAAGACGTCTCTAACGTTTATGTACATGCTTTTACAGACGGCAGGGATGTTGATCCAAAATCAGGAGCATCATTTATCACTCAACTTCAAGACCACCTCAAAAACTCCAATGCAAAACTAGCCTCTGTAATTGGTCGCTATTATGCCATGGATCGCGACAAGAGATGGGAACGCGTGAAAAGAGCGTACGACTTGTTGGTCTATGGAAAAGGAAATCAAGCAACAGATTTCACTCGTGAAATACAAGCCAGTTATGAGAATAATATAACGGATGAATTCATAGAACCTTTGGTTGCTGTGGATGCATTTGGACATCCTATTGGAAACATTCAAGAAGGAGATGTGGTGCTGTTTTTTAATTTTAGAACAGACAGAGGTCGCGAATTGACGGAAGTCCTTTCACAGATGGACCTTCCTGAATTCCAAATGCAAAAATTAAACTTACACTATGTAACTTTGACAAACTATGACGACAAATACAAAAATGTACAGGTCATCTATGACAAAGACAATTTAAAAGAAACTTTGGGAGAAGTGCTGTCTAAGGCTGGTAAAAAGCAAATTAGAATGGCTGAAACTGAAAAATACCCACACGTTACCTTCTTCTTCTCTGGAGGACAAGAAGTGGAATTTGAAGGGGAACGCAGAATTTTAAAACCTTCACCAAAAGTTGCTACATACGATTTAAAACCTGAGATGAGCGCTTATGAACTCAAAGACGCTTTGGTAGCTGAACTCGAGCAGGAATCTGCAGATTTTATCTGTATAAATTTCGCCAATGGAGACATGGTAGGACATACGGGAAGTATGGAAGCAGCGATTAGCGCTTGTGAAACCGTTGATGATTGTGTGGCCCAAATTATTACTGTTGCAAACAAACACAATTACACCACCTTAGTTTTGGCTGACCATGGAAACTGCGAAACCATGATGAATGAGGATGGAACTCCAAATACAGCACACACGACAAATCCAGTGCCGATTATTCTTGTGGATCGAGAACTTGAACACATCAACTCTGGAGTTTTAGGTGATATTGCACCAACGGTTTTAAAATTGATGGGCATTGACAAACCGGCGGCCATGAGTTGTAATTCACTTATATAAATACACGTATAATTTAGATTTATTTAGGGTCTGAATTCCTGAAAATAATGTAAATTTGCAAACAGAAATTTAAATATTATGATTATTCCAAAAACAAGAGAAGAGATTGAGTTAATGCGCGAGGCTGCTCTATTGGTATCCAAAACATTAGGAATGATTGCCAGTGAAATCAAACCTGGTATTACAACTCTTCAATTAGATAAATTATCAGAAGCATATATCAGAGACAATGGAGGTATTCCAGGTTTTCTTGGATTATATGATTGTCCTGCAACTTTATTAACTAGTATAAACGATCAAATTGTTCATGGTCTACCTACAAACAGACCTCTAGAAGATGGAGATGTTGTCTCTTGTGACCTTGGAGCAATTGTACATGGATTTTATGGAGATCATTGCTATACTTTTGAAGTAGGTGATGTGGCACCAGCTACAAAAAAATTACTTCAGGTAACAAAAGAATCTTTATATGCTGGAATCCGTGAATTTAAAATCGGAAACCGCGTTGAGGATGTTGGACATGCAATTCAAAAATATGCTGAAGACCACGGTTATGGGGTTGTACGCGAATTGGTAGGTCACGGATTGGGACGCAAAATGCACGAAGCTCCAGAAATGCCAAACTATGGTAAAAAAGGAAGAGGAAAACTTTTTGTAGAAGGAATGACCGTTGCAATTGAACCTATGATCAATATGGGTACCAAAAACATCAAACAACTAAAAGACGGTTGGACAATTGCAACTAGAGATGGTAAGCCTTCTGCACACTTTGAGCACGATGTTGCTTTGGTGGATGGTAAACCGGAATTATTATCTACATTTGAATACATCTATCAAGTTTTAGGAATAAAATCTGATGAGGAAAAAGAATTTAGACAAAAACCTTTAGTTCTTTAATGAAGCAACTTTTCAAGTTTATACTTAACAATATACCAAGACCAATATTGATCAGGCTATCTTATGTAGCCCGACCAATATTGGCTTTTTTATTAAAGGGCGATCGATACACAGATCCTATTGACGGCAAAAGCTTTAAGGCTTTTTTACCGTATGGGTATGGAAACCAACGTTCCAATGTACTTTCTCCAAGTACCTTGTCTTTGGAAAGACACCGATTATTATGGCTTTACCTCAACAGAGAAACTGATTTTTTCACTGCTCCAAAAAAGGTATTGCACTTTGCCCCTGAACAAGCATTTTACTCCTTGTTCAAAAATCAAAAAAACTTAGATTATACCACCACAGACCTTGAGTCACCTTTGGCTGATGTTAAAGCAGACATCTGCAATTTGCCTTTTGAGGACAATAGCTATGATCTGATTCTGTGCAATCACGTCTTAGAGCACATTCCAGATGACCAGCAAGCGATGCGTGAATTGTATCGGATTTTAAAACCAGGCGGTATGGGAATTTTTCAAATCCCACAGGATTTGTCTCGAACGGAAACATTTGAAGACAACAGCATCACGGACCCCAAGGAAAGGGCTGCCATCTTTGGACAATACGACCATGTACGTGTCTATGGCGTCGACTATTTTGACAAACTTCGCCAGGTTGGATTTAAAGTCAATGAGGTGGACTATACTTCTATTTTAACCAAAGAAGAGGTTGATCGTTATTGTTTAGCAGCGGGAGAAATTATCCCAGTTTGCTCAAAATAAAAAAAAGGAACAGTTACATTTTATAACTGTTCCTTTTTTTATTTTCTAATATCTTCTGTAATTCTTTCTT
>JAGHSS010000298.1 GCA_018065745.1 Candidatus Neoflavobacterium equi
GTCTTATATCAAGTACCCTTTTATTAGGAACTTCTTGTAGTGAAGATTTCACAGATACAAGACCAACTTCTGACGTTTCTGAAGCTGATTTGTTTTCAAGTGCTGAAAACTTAATGGTTGCAATTAACGGTATGCATAGAAATATGTATGTGAGACAGAATGGTTCTCAAGGGAACAACGGGTACACTGCGCAAATGATTATCAATGACGCAATGGGTGAAGATCTTGTTTTTGCTGCAACTGGACCTAACTGGTTTGTTAGTGAAATTAGATGGAACCACACAAACAATGACAACTCAACAACGACGTCTTACCCATGGAACTTTTGGTATTCAATGATCAAAAATGCCAATATGGTAATTCAATTGGGAGCTCCATTGGATGGGGATGCTGAATTAAAAGCGTCTGCAATTGGACAGGCACATGCCTACAGAGCATTTGGTTTATTCCAATTGGTTCAAACGTATTCAAAAGCTTATAACGAAAGTTCTGCAGCTTCTGATCTTGGAGTAGTTATTAGAACTGACCCTTATGACAACAACCCAAAAGCGAGATCTTCTGTAAAAGAAACGTATGATCAAATTTGGGCTGACTTAAATGCAGCTGAAGAAATGTTGGACGGTATTGACATGTACAACAAATCTCATATCTCTGTTGAAACAGTGAAAGGGATGATGGCACGTGTTGCTTTGGTTCAAAAGAACTATACTGTAGCTGCTGAAAAAGCGCGTGAAGCACGTGAAGGATTTAATTTGATGAGCAACGCTGCTTACAAAACTGGATTCAACGATTATAACAATTCTGAGTGGATGTGGGGTATCAGCATTATTTCTGATCAAACAGATTATTTTGGAAATTTCCATGCATATATGTCTAGAAACTTCAACTCGTCTCAGATTAGATCTGCTCCTAAAAAAATGAATGAGAAATTGTTTAGAGCTTTCCCTAATAATGATGTTAGAAAACAAGTTGTTGATTCAACTGGTCTTCACACAAACTTGGGATTGCCATCTAACTATTCTAAATTCCCTTTCACATCTCAGAAATTCTTGGCGCAAGCAATCAGTTCACCACTAGGTGATGTACCATTTATGAGATCTGCAGAAATGTATTTAATTGAAGCGGAGGCTTTATATTATACTGATGAGGCTGCTTCTAAAGCGGTATTGGAAGAATTGATTAGAAACAGAAGAAATGACAATGCATTTACTGTTGCTACTTCTGGACCTCAATATTTGGAAGAGATTTTATTGAATAGAAGAATTGAACTATGGGGTGAAGGATTCAGATTCCACGACTTAAAACGTTTAGGTTTAGGATTGAACCGTACAGACACTGGTCAAGTTACTGCTGTAGTGAGTCAAACGATCATCATACCTCCAACTGACAACAGATGGCAATGGTTGATCCCAAGACAAGAAATAAATTCAAATAGTTTATTGGTACAAAATCCAATATAATACCTTAAAAAGGCTGTCTGCAAAGACAGCCTTTTTTTTTATTTGTAGTTTTTATAAATCCAAATTGAGATTTTAAGTGTGCAATATGTATAAA
>JAGHSS010000300.1 GCA_018065745.1 Candidatus Neoflavobacterium equi
GTTGTGTTCTATATAGGACTAAATATCTTATAAATTTACAATTTATAATGATTCATCAGCATTTTCTCATACATTTTATCTGGCAAAACACGCTTTAAAACTATTGAGAATTTTTGCATAAAAGCGCCTACTTTATAATGTATCTTTGGATTTCCAGCTGTAATAATTTTGTGAATAGCGTGAGCCATCTCTATTGGATCACTGCCCCCATCCACATGTTCATTCATCATATCCAATTGTTGTTGATAAACAGCCTTATAAGCAGATTGTTCCAAAACAGGTGCATGAAATCTTCCTGAAGCGATATTTGTAGCAAAATCTCCAGGTGCAACATTTGTGATTTCTACACCAAAAGATTTAACTTCCATTCTCAAAGCCTCTGTTACCAATTCCAAAGCTCCTTTACTTGAAGAATATACAGATCTGAAAGGCAGTCCCATATATCCAGCAATTGAAGTGACGTTGATAATTAAGCCCGATTTTTGCTTTCTCATTTGCGGTAAAACCGCCTGCATAACTGCTATAGGACCAAACAAATTGGTTTCAAAATTATTTTTAATTTCAGCCATCGGAATTTCTTCCATAGGACCGGTAATTCCAACTCCAGCATTGTTGATTAAAACATCTATGCGACCTTCTTTGGCTATCAAATAAGAAACAGCCTCTTTGATGGACAATTCTTGTCTAACATCCATCTTTAACAAAGGTACTTCAGAAGCTTCTACCATATCTGGATTTCTACTTGTCCCATAAACAATCGCTCCTTGAAGTTGAAGATATGCTGCAACTTGTTTACCAATACCAGAAGAACCTCCTGTAATAAGTATTACTTTATTCATATTTGAAAATTGATTCACAGTTGCGAAAATAATCAAAAAAAACGCTTCTTAGAAATTGAAATTACCACAGTGGATCTTTTAATAAGTTATGCGGTATAGCAGAAATTAAATGAAGTACAAACAATTATAAATAAAAATAGCCGCAATAAAGCGACTAAAAATAGCAAGCGACCTACATCGCACCGCTACAACCACATACCTTTGCTGTGTTCCCACCCTGGAGGAGTCTGCAGGAGCTGGTCGTGTAGGACTTGCTTTGACAAAGATAGGAAAATTACCACAAATACAAAATATATTAATGAAAATTTCCAATTTTTATTTTTTTACGATATGTTGAAATGTTGTGGATTACTATGTTTCTTGAAGTGTGTAGAAACAAAAAATGGCAAGCGACCTACATCGCACCGCTACAACCTCATACCTTGCTGCGTTCCCGCCCTGGAGGAGTCTGAAGGAGCTGGTCGTGTAGGACTTGCCGCTGCAAATATACAACCAATTTTGAATTTTACAAATCTAATTGTACAAATTAAATATACATTGTATATTGCTGACATAAATAGCAATGTAATGAACAAATATAATATTTTAACCTTCAGTATTTTAGCAGGGTTATTGATTGGTTGTAAGGGGAACGAAAAAAATGAAGAAAATAATTTTTCCTTTGATTCAAAGAATCTAAAACAGGTTTATTTACCAAATGAATCAATTGAAATTAAATTATTGAATCCTGACAACAGCGCATTTGACAGTATTGTATACCTGAACAATGACCAGAGAATACAATCTGCCAAGGACTTGTCTGCTGTACCCTATTCCTTCTTAAATAATAAATTAGGATATCAAAACTTTAAAGCGTTGATCTATGACCATGGTAAAGCAAATGAAGTTAATATGCGTGTGGAATTAGTTACAGACGTACAACCAGAAATTAAAACCTTTACTATATTAAACACCTACCCTCACGATCAAAAAGCATATACTCAAGGATTGGAGTTTTATGGAGAAATCATGATTGAGAGTACTGGGAATGGAGAAGGTGTTGGAACTGGAACAAAAGGAAAATCCAGTATCAGACACGTCAATTACAAAACTGGAGAAGTACTTAAAAAAGTAGAACTAACAGATGATGTGTTTGGAGAAGGAGCAACAGTGTTAAACGACAAAATATACCAATTGACTTGGTTAAATCTAGAAGGCTATGTATATGATGTCAAAACTTTGGAGCGCTTAAAAACCTTCCCTTATTTCAAAAAGATTCAAGGCTGGGGATTGACAAATGACGGCACAAACCTTTTAATGTCTGACGGTACAGAAAAAATTTACTTCATGAACCCAGAAACATTTAAAGAAGTGGACTATATTAATGTATATACAAACTCATCCAAAATACCTGCAATTAATGAGATGGAATATGTTGATGGAAAAGTATATGCTAACATATATACAACAGACAGCGTAGCAATCATCAATCCAAAGACAGGAGCTGTTGAAGGAGTTATTGATTTTTCCTCTTTAAAATCTAAAGTATCTCAACATCCAGATTTAGATGTTTTAAACGGGATTGCATACAATAAAAAAACAGGAACATTCTTTATAACCGGAAAAAACTGGGACAAGATGTTTGAAGTTAAAATTAACTAATAAAAAAAGGAGCTTTTCTACTGATAGAAAAGCTCCTTTTTTTTATTTTTTATCTAATCTCACTTGAATAGCTTCAAAAAGAAGTTGCGCTGTTGCGTCATTAGTTGCCAAAGGCACATCGTGAACATCGCATATTCTGATTAACATATTAATATCTGGTTCATGTGGATGACTGGACATGGGGTCCTTAAAAAAGATGACCATATCTGTTTTTTTCTCTGCCACCCTACTAGCAATCTGTGCATCACCGCCTCTAGGACCTGAAAGCATTTTAGTCACTTCAAGACCAATCTTTTCAGCTTTAGATCCCGTAGTACCAGTTGCGATCAGCTTTATTTCTGGTCTTTTCAAAAAAGCTAAATTTTTATTTAAGAACTGAACCATATCGGCTTTCATTCCATCATGAGCGATAATTGCTATTTCCATATTATACTTTGTGATAATATATCAAACCGTCGATTGGTTTCTTGTATATTACTCCTAATTTAAGGTTATTACTTTCTAAAATTCTTTGAATTTCTTCCTTCAAAAAATGAGCTAATGAGCCTATAAAGTGAATAGGTACCTGATCTGCTTGATCAAATTGTTTTATTTGCAAATCAATAAAACGCTGCATCTCTTCATTTATCAAGTTTTGAATAAATGGATGTGTACGCTCTTCCACAATAAACAACGCAAACTGCGCTAAATAAGCATTTGGATTTGGCTGTTTATAAAAGTTATTCTTGATGACATCTGGATTTAAATCAAACATTTTTTCAAATTTCACCATAAGATCCATTGGCATTTGATTGTAAAAATAATTTCTCAATAAAAGTCTTCCAAATTGACAACCACCTGCATCATCCATTGCTAAGTATCCCAATGATATAATTTTTTGTTCAATGGTTTCACCGTTGAAAAAACTACAGTTAGATCCCGTTCCAAGAATACAAACAACGGCCGGCTCTTGATTTTGAACGGTTGCATATACCGCAGCATAGGTATCTTCATGAACATCAATTGAAGCATTTGAAAAATACCCTGCCAACAAACCTGATACACGTGCTTTTGTAAGATCAGATCCACAACCAGAACCATAAAAATACAAAGCTTTTACACGATCTTTCAGCTGAGCCAAATCTGGACAAGATTTTGCGCGATCCAAAAATTCTTCATCAGATAAAACTTCTGGATTCATCCCCTTAGTCGCTGTGGTTAATACCACGTCACTCTCTTCATTTAACGCTATCCAATCAGCCTTTGTCGATCCGCTATCTACAATTAAAATCATTTAAAATACTATTATTATTGTTGGGCTAAAATAAAAAAAATCCCGCTTTAAACGGGATTTATTACTTTATTTATTTCCGACGATATGAGCCAATTGTGCAAGTTTTGTCGCATAGGCATATTCATTGTCATACCAAGCAATAATTTTATAAAAGGTATCATTTAAAGCTATACCAGCTCTTGCGTCAACAATACAAGTATGTGTATCAGATACAAAATCCTGAGACACCACGTCATCATCTACAACCGTTAAAATACCTTTAAGTTTACCAGCAGCTTCAGCTTTAAAAACATTCATAATCTCCTCATAAGAAGTTGATTTTTTTAATTTAACTGTCAAATCAACCGCACTTACATCAACAACCGGAACTCTAAAAGACATCCCTGTAATTTTACCTTCCAACGCTGGAATAACTTTAGCGACAGCTTTAGCCGCACCCGTTGAACTAGGAATGATATTATTTAAAGCTGCACGTCCACCTCTAAAATCTTTTTTTGAAGGTCCATCTACAGTTAATTGCGTCGCTGTTGTTGCGTGGACTGTTGTCATTAAAGCTTCAACAATTTCAAAATTCTCATGTAAAACTTTAGCCAACGGTGCCAAACAGTTGGTTGTACAAGAAGCATTTGAAATGATGTGATCAGCAGGTGAAATCTGATCCTCGTTTACTCCAATCACATACATCGGTGCATCAATGGACGGTGCAGATATAACCACCTTTTCAGCTCCAGCATCTAAATGGGCTTTTGCCTTGTCCAAGGTTGTGAAAATACCAGTACAGTCTGCAATAACTTTTGCACCAACCTCATGCCACTTTAACTGAGCAGGATCTTTTTCAGCTGTAATACGAATGGTTTTACCATTAACTTTTAAATGATCTCCAACAACTTCTACAGTACCTTTAAATTTACCGTGAACAGAATCATATTTTAGCAAATAAGCCAAATGATCCACGGTTAATAAATCATTTATTCCAACTACTTCTATATTATCTGTTTCAAATGAAGCTCTTAAGAACAATCTTCCAATTCTACCAAATCCATTTATTCCAACTTTAATCTTTTCCATAATTCTATTTTATATTGATACAATATTAGAGACTCTCAAAAGATCCTCTTCTATTTTTGAATTTCCTTTTATTGCTTTGTCTAGTGAGGTCAATTCCATTTTATCATGCAACAAGCCCACCATATATCCTTTCTTACCTTCCAAAATTGACTCTACAGCCTTCACTCCCATTCTACTTGCCAAAACACGGTCAAAGCAAGATGGAGAACCACCGCGTTGCATATGTCCCAACACAGAAACGCGCACTTCATATTCTGGCAAATTTTCAGTGACATAATCACCAAGTTCAAACACATTCTTTCCAGAACTCTCTCCCTCTGCCACAATTACAATACTGGAAGTCTTTCCTGAAGCCTTACTGCGTTTAAGAGATTCCAACAATCTGTCCAATCCCAGATCTTCTTCAGGAATCAGAATTTCTTCTGCTCCTGCTCCAATTCCAGCGTTTAATGCTATATGTCCAGCATCACGTCCCATAACTTCCACAAAGAATAGTCTGTTGTGTGATGAAGCGGTATCCCTAATTTTATCAATAGCATCTACCGCTGTATTTAACGCAGTGTCGTAACCTAAAGTATGTGAGGTCCCATCAATATCATTATCAATTGTTCCTGGAATTCCTATCACAGGAAAATTGTATTGTTCCAACAAGGCCAACCCACCTTTAAAACTTCCATCTCCTCCAATAACGATCAAGGCGTCAATTTCATTTTTCTTTAAATTCTGAAAAGCTTTTTCTCTACCTTCTGCAGTCATAAACTCTTTTGATCGCGCAGATTTAAGAATAGTTCCTCCCTTATTGATTATATTTTTCACAGACCTTGGCCCAAGTTCAATAAAGTCTCCTTCAATCATCCCTTGATAGCCTCTGTAAATACCGGTACATTTAATATTATAATAGGCACAAGCCCTAACTACAGCTCTGATAGCTGCATTCATCCCTGGAGCATCTCCTCCTGAAGTCAACACTCCTATATTTTTAATTTCAACAGACATAACCTTAGCTTTAGTTGTAAATTTAAAAAACAAAAACAAGAAAGCCTATTATTTAAGTTAAATAATAGGCTTTCTTATAATATATTTTAATGTAAATCGGGAACTTTTAAAACCTCCCTTTTCGGCTCTTCTTTGACTGGAATAGATGGCCTACCCCTTCTTGAATCAATGAATTTAACGAAATCTGGAGAAAGATCCGAATCAGGCAATTCATTTGTCGCCTTAGACTCATCTTCTTTTGCTTTTTTGAAAATCTTACCTAGCAATTCTTTGAATGTATCAAAATCCACTTGGTAAGTCAAACCAATTCCTTGGGTATACCCAATTCCTTCTCCAATATATGTAATGTCGTTTTCTCTGTTGAATACACGGGCATTTAAAGTTCCGTCCTCATTCAACCTCAAAGAAACTTCAACGTCGCCAATAATCACAGACTGCTCCGTCCCTCCAACTGGTACTCCCAGTTTTCCATTGATCGAGATTTTCTCACTGATGTTTGTAGATAAGGTTACCCCAACCCTACCTTCAGTTTCCACATATGGATTCTTGTCTGCTTGGGTGTAATTTAAACCAACTTTTAGAACGTCGTCATCTCCAGAAAAAATATCACTGAATAAGCTACTTGCTCGTTCAAACAAACTTCCATAAACGGTGTTGGCTGCATTTTCTGCCGTCATGAATCCACCACCGGACAATAGCGCAATAGCTTGAGTCTGTCTGGTATCCTTATCACTTAATTTAAAGTTGATTTCAGACTTAATCACAGAACTAACCGTAGGGAAATCAATCAAGAAATCAATCTCTGGATTACTCAAAACACCACTCAAATCAATTGTTACCTCTGTAGCAATTTTCCTGTTGATGGTTGGGTTGTCTAACAAAACTGCAGGATTTGAATCCGTCTTGTAAATGGCCTGCAAATTTAAATTTGCATTCATTGGATTTCCATCAGCCCAACGGATCGTACTGTATTTCTTAACTACGAATTTCTTGTCAATAATTCCTCCGTATTTAAAGTTATACTCTCCATCCCAAATCTGGTAATCTCCGACCATTCTGAATTTACCCAAGGTGTTGATCTCCATATTTAGGGTTCCAACTCCACGTCCTTTCATAGCATGACCTGAAGCACGATCCAAAATAATTTCTATCTCAGCATCTGGTGTGATATTCATGTCAAAATTCATCTCAATACCTGAGATTGTATTTTCAGCTAATTCTTCTCCTTTAGCACGGGCTTCTTTTTCTTTTTGAGTCAGGAAGTGAATAAATGAATTGTTACCAATTCCCGACTGAGAATCCCCAAGAGGCAATTTAATAGAAGTCCCAGGATTTGATTTTGCTTCAATATCAATGAACAATGAATTTGTTGGTCCTGATAATTTGGCCTTTCCATTAATAAATGCTTTTCCGTAATAAATCGCATCGTCTGCATCTTTAGTATCCAAAATCAGCATATTATCTGAAAACAAGTCCAAGTCTAAGAACCAGTCCTGAAGTTTTTTATGACGTATAGAACCGTTAATAAACGCATCAGTACCGTGTTTTGTATCAGTCAATTTGATATGACGCAGCAAAAATTGATGTTCAGTAACATCTATGGATGCATTTTTCTCCAAATTGAAATCTACTCCCAAATATGGGACACGCATTCCTGCTTCATCCAAATACAATCTACCGTTAATTTCTGGATCAGATAAAGTACCATTGAAAAGAGCTTTACCAGTAGCATTTCCTCTAACGTCAGAGAAAATAGACCCCAATAATGGCCCCAATGCTTTGATACTAAATTTATCTATACCGGCTTCCAGATTCAGGTTACCTTTTTTGTTGTTGAAATCAATAGTTCCATCCACATAGAAAACTTCTCTTCCATCATCCTTAATTCTGGAATCTACATTGAATTTTCTAAAACGTTCATCCCCTTCAATTTCAAACGTCATGTCTCCTAGAGGAACGTTGTTGATACCAAATTTTTCAATAGTCAAATTTGACGTCGGTTTGTATTGATAAGCATCTTTCTGCTTGACATTCACGCTTCCATTCAGATTCCCTTCAAAACTTAAACGTTCTAATGATGGCGTTAGCTTAGCTAAATCTACATTGTCAAAAGTTAACGATATGTCTTTTTTATAAGGACCATTCAATTCTCCTGACAATTCCATCATCTGTCCTTGATGTGATAGAGACAAACCTTGAATGGAGAAATCAGTCAACTTTTTATTGAAAACAATCTTGTTGTCCTCTTCATTATTTTCATTGATATACCAAACAAAATCTTTGAATGCTACTTCTGATTTTTTGAATCCTACAACAGATTTATTTTCTTCATCTATGGTGTGGTATAAATTCAGATTAAAATAATCTTGATTCTTTTTCCCACCTTTAAACTCAGATCTCACATACATGGTATCATTCATGGTGACATTAATCAGATTGAAATCTGATATTTTGTACTGTGACGTTTTAATACTATCCAATTCAATGTATGCATTGTATAGCGGATTTTTATTGTCAACCTGAATATTTATATTTTCAAAGCCATTTTTATAAGCATTAATCAACGGAGATTTAAAGTCCATTTTAAAAGCACCTTCATCAGCATGTATAGAACCGTTGATGTGGGTGTTTTTGGACACCTCCAAATTTTGGTTGAAAATTTCAATGATTTCGTTGTGAATCTCAAAGTCAAAATCTAAATATTGACCTGCTGACAATTTATAGGGTGTGTAGTTTGCATACAAACTTCCCAAAGCATTCTCTACTATTTTTTGAACCTGATCTATTTTAAAACGTCCTACTACTTGACCTTCTATAATCTGTGGTGAATTTATTGCTATAGTCCTTACCCCTGCACCATCAAATTTTGAAGAAATTTCAAAATCCTGAAAATAGTAATTCTTAGATCCATTTTGGTAAGACGCATTGGATACTTTTAAAGCTCCATCAATATCATCTAGATTATTACCTATGGCATTAAATTTTAAATTTCCTTTGAATATTGCAGTGGAATCCTGTTTTCTGAAATTTAATAAATGTAAATCAGCATAGTCAACCTGAGCTTCAAAATCAAATTCTTTGACCTTAGAATCAATATTGACCATACCGTCAAAGTCCATTTTCAAGTTTGGATCATTACTATTGATGTATCCCGTATAATATGGATATGTAAATGACCCATCCAAATTGATATCTCTATAGGAATAGTTGTTAAAGTCAAATCTGGATACACTTCCTTGTATGGCTGTATTCAAACTTTTTTTAGTGAATCCTGCACCGTCAACATTTAAATCAGCAGTTACCAGTTTTAGACTGTTTTGATTTAAAAGTGCACCAATATTGAAAGAATCAAATTTTAATCGTCCGTTGTAAGTTACCTTTTGTTGTTTATTGAAATCATTCAAGGTAATTTCTGCATTTAACTTTCCAATTTGAGATAAAACACCAATATTAGCGTCAAGATCTCTAGTAGTAACAAAAACCCTACCCTGTATTTGAACTTCACCCAAACGTCCCAATTCTTCAGGTAACTTTGAGGCAAGTACTCTTGGAAGTATACTTCTTGTTTTACTGTATGAAGTAGCAATTTTATTAAAGCTACCATCCATTGAAAATTCTGCTTTTTTATTGAACAGATTTTTAAAGTTTACCACACCAATAATCTCCGATTTTGAAGTGTGCATTACAGATAGATTTTTTAAAATAAAATCGTTTAATATACCTGTAGCATGGGTTTTCAAATAGAAGAACTCATTTGGAGCAAACTCGTTATAAAAGTGATTTAAGTCATTGGTAGCAACCTTACTTCGTTTCACATCAACATCTAAATAAACCTTGTTTGAAAAATCTTGGAAATATTTAGGTTTAAACATCATGTGTAAGTCAGCTTCAATATAAGACGTTTCCGTTCTTAAATGCATGTCCTTCAACTTGATATTTTCTTTGTTGTACAAGAAATCTCCAGAAAGATTGTCCACATACAACCCCCTGTGATCGTGAAGTGATAATTTGTGGATGAAAGTAGTAACCTGAGGACCTTTGATGTAAAAATTCTCAAGAGCCCCGGTCAGACGTGTAAAATCTAAAACCTTTTGACGTTCCAAATTTTCGTCTATCATTCTGAATCTAGAATCTGAAACAGACATATATTCAGAAGCTAATCTAAATTTACCAGATCCAGGTTTCCCATCATCTACTTTAGAAATGAAGACATCTAATGAAGTTTGAGATTCTCCTTTGTATTTTTTTATTTTGAAGTTTATACCGTCCAAATAAGCTTCACCCAAGAGAATTTTACTATCTCCTATCTTTTTGACATCAAGTAAATGCGTTTGTAATCTGGTAACGTATAATAGGGTATCTTGGTGGTGGTCAGCTATAAACACTCCTTTACATTCTACTCCCCCAAAGATAGAAATGGAAACCTTGTCAATTGACAATTCAGTTCCAAGAGCTTCATTCAATTTATTCGTTGCAATTTTGGCTAGTTTAGTTTGGACAAAAGGCAACATTGCCAACATCCCCAATAATAAAATTAAAAGGATAATAGCAATTATAGATCGAAATAGTATTTGTTTTAGTTTTTTGATACTTGTGTTTGTTTTAATTTTGCAATTGAAAATTCAATTTATATAAATGAACACGATTGTGCGAAAATATTTATCCAAAGATACTACAGAGGAGCTATATTTTCAATCAAATTTCATACCTTTTTTATGACTGATAAAGTTAATTATATACTTGCAATAGAAAGTTCTTGTGATGACACAAGTGCAGCTGTACTAGCAAACGACAAAGTATTGTCTAATGTTGTCGCACAACAGGCTGTTCATGAACAATATGGAGGGGTTGTTCCTGAGTTAGCATCCAGAGCGCACCAGCAAAATATTGTACCTGTTGTAGATGTTGCTCTTAAAAAAGCTGGCATCTCTAAGAGCGATTTGACTGCGATTTCCTTTACTCAAGGACCAGGACTTATGGGGTCACTGTTGGTGGGTGGTTCTTTTGCAAAATCACTTGCAATGGGACTTGATATTCCATTGATTGCTGTCAACCATATGCATGCACATATTTTGGCTCACTTTATTGATGAACCAGGATTTGACAAACCAACTTTTCCATTTTTAGCACTTACTATTTCTGGAGGTCACACTCAAATTGTAAAGGTGAATAGCTTTTTTGATTTGGAAATAATAGGAGAAACTACAGATGATGCAGTCGGTGAAGCATTTGACAAATCAGCTAAAATTTTAGGCCTTCCCTATCCTGGAGGACCATTGATTGACAAAAATGCCAAAAATGGTAATCCAAAAGCTTTCAAATTTACCAAACCAAAGGTAGATGGACTGGACTTTAGTTTTAGTGGATTAAAAACACAAATCTTGTATTTTATTCAAAATAACGTCAAACAAGACCCACAATTTATTGAGAAAAATTTAGAAGATATTTGTGCATCTATACAATACACCATCATTGAAATATTGATGGACAAATTAAAATTAGCAGTCTCACAAACCGGAATTACTCAAATTGCTATTGGTGGTGGAGTTTCTGCAAATTCAGGAATTAGACAGGCCTTAAAAGAGGCAGAATCCAAATACAATTGGAAAGCATTCATTCCAAAATTTGAATATACAACTGACAACGCTGCCATGATTGGTATTGTAGGATATTACCATTTCTTAGATCAAAAATTCAGTGATGCATCAATCAGTAATCAAGCACGTTTAAACTTTTAATATGCAATTATTTTTTAATTCAGAGATATCCGTTAACGATCAGGAGTTTGCTTTTGATAAAGAAGAAAGCAAACACATTGTTAAAGTATTACGTAAACAAATGGGTGATACCATTTACATTTCCAATGGATTAGGATATTTATTCACATCTGAAATCACCTTGGCTTCAGAAAAAAAATGTGTAATACGCATTGTCAGTAACAAGCTTGAAAAACCTGTTGATCATTACATTCACATGGTAGTTGCTCCTACCAAAATGAATGATAGATATGAGTGGTTTTTAGAAAAAGCAACAGAAATAGGTGTGCAAGAAATTACTCCTATCATTTGTGATCACTCGGAACGAAAGGTTATAAAAACAGAACGATTTGATAAGATTATTCAATCTGCGATGAAACAATCAAATCAAATGTATATGCCAAAATTGAATGAACCCATTACTTTTAAAGAGTTTATGAAGCAAGAACAAACAGGTGATTTGTATATCGCACATTGTGAAGAGACTTCTAAAACACTTTTAAAAAATGCGATAAAACCAAATCAAAAATACACCCTATTGATTGGGCCTGAAGGTGATTTTTCTACTTCAGAAATAGAGTTGGCTATCCGCAACAACTTTCAACCTGTATCCTTAGGTAATACCAGATTGAGAACAGAAACTGCTGCTGTAGTTGGCTGCCACAGTTTTGTATATTTCAACGAAACTTTTTAAAAAAAAAGAGGCATTTCAATGAAATGCCTCTAACCCAAATACTACTCAATACTCCGAAATTTTAACTAAACTCAAAAACATTAATTTACTAATTAATCGTGGGTGATATTATTGTGCAAATGCTGCTCTTGATCCTCCTGTAGCAAAAATTGCCATCATTCTTGTTTTTTGACCAGCAGTAAACATTGACATTGCTCTGTCATCTGTATAATCCATATAATTCATTGTCATTTCAATTGGAGTACCTGTACAAGTACTGTAATGTGGATATGCAGGAGCACCATAATTTGATGTATTGTGTGTTGGAGTATCTGCTACTAAGTCAGAACCACAACTTGCATCTCCCCAAATATGTCTTAAATTTAACCAGTGACCTACTTCATGTGTAGCTGTTCTACCCAAGTTATATGGATAAGTAGCTGTACCTGTTGTTCCAACATATTTTGAATCACACACTACACCATCTGTAGCTGAAGCTCCACCAGGAAACTGTGCATAACCAAGAATTCCTCCACCAATGGTACAAATCCATAAGTTCATTTTTGTTGTAGGTGAAGTTGCAGCGATACCACCAGTAGCTACTTTTTTCATAGCGTCTGCAGTTCCCCAAGACGTTTTTGTCGTAGATTTTCTGATTACCTGATCCAATACAAAACTAATTCCAACATTTGTTTTAACTCCTGAAAAAGCTGCAGGAACAGATGCATATTCACTATTAGTTGCATTAAAATCTTTGTTCAAAACGTCAATTTGTGATTGAATTTGAGCGTCAGAAATATTTTCTGCTGTTGTTCTATACAATACATTAACAACAACTGGAATTTGAATTTTACCATTTACTAACTTTGCGTTAGAAATATCAAAATTAGAACCTAAACGCGCTGTGAAAGCTTCAATTTCTTCCATTTTAGCTCTCAAAGTAGGATCGTTCTCTAAATTTTTATCCAAAACATCTTGTGAAGCACATTTTCTACCATTTACCATGGTAACTGATTGATCTTCAACTCCAGATGCCTCATCTTTAGAACAAGAATAAAGTGACATAGCAACGAATGCTAATAC
>JAGHSS010000243.1 GCA_018065745.1 Candidatus Neoflavobacterium equi
AAATAAATCATACTTAACAAGGTAGCGTTTTTTATTTGTTTTTAACAACTACTAAATTTTCATTTTTTGGATAGAAATGTTAACTTAGCAAAAAATCCTAATAATCTTTATGCAAGAGCAAAATCAATACACTGAAGACAATATTCGTTCCTTGGATTGGAAAGAGCATATCCGTATGCGTCCTGGAATGTATATTGGAAAACTTGGTGATGGGTCCACTCCAGATGATGGTATTTACATCCTTTTAAAAGAGGTGTTAGACAACTGTATCGATGAATTTGTCATGGGTTCAGGAAAGACTATCGAAGTGAACATTAAAGATAGAATGGTTTCAGTTAGAGATTACGGTCGTGGAATTCCCTTGGGGAAAGTAGTTGACGTCGTTTCTAAGATGAATACCGGAGGTAAATATGATTCCAAGGCATTTAAAAAGTCTGTGGGATTGAATGGTGTTGGTACCAAGGCAGTCAATGCGTTATCTTCATTCTTTCGCGTGGAATCCGTTCGTGATGGCATGCAAAAAGGCGCTGAGTTCTCTGCTGGGAATTTGGTGATGGAGGAAGACGTGGTGGAAACCACAAAGAGAAAGGGAACCAAAGTTTCCTTCTTGGCAGATGAAACAATTTTCAAAAACTACAAGTTTAGAAATGAGTACATCGTCAGAATGCTTAAAAATTATTGTTACCTAAACACGGGGTTAACAATCATATACAACGGAGAAAAATTTATCTCTGAAAACGGACTGCGCGATTTGTTGGAAGAAAACATCGCAGCAGATGACATGATTTACGACATCATCCACCTGAGAGGGAATGATATTGAATTGGCCATTACACACAGCAAAACACAGTATTCAGAAGAGTACTATTCTTTTGTCAACGGTCAAAACACCACCCAAGGAGGTACCCATTTGGGTGCGTTCAAGGAGGGAATTGTCAAAACCTTAAAAGAGTTCTACAACAAAAACTTTGAAGCCTCAGACATCAGAAAATCAATTGTTTCTGCCGTGTCCATCAAGGTGGAAGAACCGGTTTTTGAGTCTCAGACAAAAACCAAATTGGGATCAACAGACATGGGACCTGACGGACCAACGGTGCGCACCTTTGTCAATGATTTTATCAAGACTCAGCTGGATAATTTCCTGCATAAAAATCCTGAAATCGCAGATGCCTTATTGAAAAAAATCCTTCAGGCAGAACGCGAACGCAAGGAATTGTCAGGAATTAGAAAACTGGCCAAAGACCGCGCTAAGAAAGCCGGTTTACACAATAAAAAATTACGAGACTGTAGGGTCCATTTGACAGACATCAAAAACCCGCGTTACTTAGAGAGTACGTTGTTTATCACAGAGGGTAACTCTGCATCTGGTTCCATTACAAAATCCAGAGACGTGAATACACAAGCGGTTTTCTCTTTGCGTGGAAAGCCTTTGAATACCTACGGGATGACCAAGAAAATTGTTTATGAGAATGAAGAATTCAACCTCTTGCAAGCCGCCTTGGACATTGAAGAAGATTATGAGCACTTGAGATACAACAACATCGTCTTGGCAACAGATGCCGACGTTGATGGGATGCACATCCGCCTCTTGATGATTACCTTCTTCTTGCAGTTTTTCCCAGAGTTGATCAAAGAGGGACATTTGTACATCTTACAAACCCCACTTTTCCGTGTGAGAAACAAAAAGAAAACCATTTATTGCTACAGTGATGAGGAACGTGTCAACGCCATTGAGGAGTTGAAACCAAAACCAGAAATCACCCGATTCAAGGGGTTAGGGGAGATCTCTCCTGATGAGTTTGTCAACTTCATTGGCGAAAGCATCCGCTTGGAACCGGTCATGTTGGATCGTGGAAGTAGCATTGAAAACTTGTTGGAATTTTACATGGGTAAAAATACCCCAGACCGTCAAGAATTCATCATTGACAACCTGAAAGTAGAGTTAGATACTGTTGAAAAAATTGCTGAAGCATAGGCAATAAACTGATATAAATTGTATAGATATACATGAGCCAAGACGAAATAGAAGACAATTTAAATACTCCCGAATCTCAACCTGAGCACCATTCAGAATTGGATGTCAACGCAGAGCCAGAAAGTGGAGAAACCATAAAAAAAGTAACCGGAATGTACAAGGAGTGGTTTTTGGACTACGCCTCATACGTTATTCTGGAAAGAGCAGTACCAGCCATTGAAGATGGTTTTAAACCGGTTCAACGCCGCATTATGCACTCCATCAAGGAGTTGGATGACGGGCGTTACAACAAGGTTGCCAACATTGTTGGGCACACCATGCAGTATCACCCGCACGGGGATGCCAGTATTGCGGATGCCATGGTACAGCTTGGACAAAAAGACTTATTAATTGACACCCAAGGAAACTGGGGGAATATATTCACAGGGGATGAGGCGGCTGCTTCGCGTTATATTGAGGCGCGTCTGAGCAAGTTTGCCCTGGATGTTTTGTATTCTCCAAAAATTACACCTTGGCAGTTGTCTTATGACGGTAGAAGAAATGAACCGATAAATCTACCAGTAAAATTCCCCCTTCTGTTGGCTCAAGGTGGGGAAGGTATTGCTGTGGGATTGTCAACAAAAGTACTGCCTCATAACTTCTTGGAACTGATTGATGCCTCCATCAAAATTTTGAAGGGGAAACCATTTCAGCTTTATCCAGATTTTCCAACCTCTGGTATTGCAGATATTTCAAATTACAATGATGGAATGCGCGGTGGCCGTGTGCGCGTGCGTGCCAGAATATCCCAGTTTGACAAAAATACCTTGGTCATCAAAGACATTCCCTTTTCAACAAATACAACCAATTTAATTGAGAGTATCCTTAAGGCGAATGAAAAAGGGAAAATCAAAGTCAAAAAAGTAGAGGACAATACCGCTGCAGAGGTTGAAATTTTAATTCACCTTCCAGCTGGAGTGAGTCCGGACAAAACCATAGATGCCTTATATGCCTTCACCAATTGCGAAATTTCACTTGCGCCTTTGGGATGTGTTATTGAAAACAACAAACCGTTGTTTACTGGGGTGTCCAATATGTTGCGCGTTTCTACAGAACGCACCAAAAACCTCTTGCTTCAAGAATTGATCATTGAGCTTGGTGAGTTGGAAGAACAATGGCATTATTTGTCTTTGGAGCGCATCTTTATTGAAAACAGAATTTACCGCAGAATTGAGGAAGAAGAAACGTGGGAAGGAGTGATTCAAACCATTGATGAAGGTTTAAAACCTCACATCAAACACCTCAAACGTCCAGTAACAACAGACGATATCACGCGTTTAACAGAAATTAAAATCAAGCGTATCTCTAAATTTGACATTGACAAAGCCCAAGAAAAAATTGAAGCTTTGGAAGGAGATATTGAGACGGTTAAATACAATATTGAACACATCGTTCCATTCACCATTGACTTCTTCACGCGCTTGAAAGAGAAATATGGCAAAGGACGTGAACGCAAGACAGAATTGCGCAGTTTTGATACCATTGAAGCAGCCAAAGTAATTTTGAGAAACAACAAACTCTATGTCAATAGGGCAGAAGGTTTCATGGGTACGGGCTTGAAAAAGGATGAATACGTTGCAGAGTGTTCTGATATAGATGATGTTATTGTCTTCCTCAGAGATGGTAATATGATTGTGACCAAGGTGGACGACAAAAAGTTCATCGGCAAGGACATCATTCACATTGCACTTTTTGATAAAAACGACAAGCGCACCATTTACAATATGATTTACAGAGACGGGAAAACCGGATCGTCATTTGTAAAACGCTTCAACGTTTCAGGTGTTACCAGAGACAAGTCTTATGATTTGACTCAAGAAAAACCAGGTTCCCAAGTGTTGTACTTCTCCAGCAATCCAAATGGAGAGGCAGAAGTAGTCACTATTTTATTGAGACAGGTGGGCAGTGTAAAAAAATTGAAGTGGGATTTGGACTTTGCAGACATTGCCATCAAAGGACGTGCCAGCAAGGGGAATACCGTTAGCAAGTATCCAATCAAGAAGATCGAG
Organism: Candidatus Neoflavobacterium equi; assembly: GCA_018065745.1. GTDB lineage: Bacteria > Bacteroidota > Bacteroidia > Flavobacteriales > Flavobacteriaceae > Flavobacterium > Flavobacterium equi. The sequence goes on from JAGHSS010000243.1 coordinate 4,024, forward strand.
CTTAAAGAAAAGGGAATTTCTACACTCAGACCGCGCAAAATCTGGTTTGACGACGCAGTACAACGCCTTAATGTTGACGGTCGTGGGGAATTGTTGGGCGAGTTTAAACCAAACGATCGCCTGTTGATCATCACCCAAAACGGTAAACTTAAAACGATTATTCCAGAGTTGACAACGCATTTTGACGACGATATGATTGTCCTTGAAAAGTGGAAACCAACCAAACCGATATCGGCAATCTACTATGACGGTGAGAAAGAGCGTTACAACGTCAAGAGATTCCTAGTGGAAAATGAAAACAAAGAAGAGTTGTTTATCTCTGACCACGAGAAGTCGCAGTTGGAAGTTGTTTCAACAGACTGGCGCCCAATGGCAGAAGTGATTTTTGCCAAAGTAAAAGGAGTTCAAAAAGACCCTCAAACAGTTAATTTTGAAGAGTTCATCGCCGTTAAAGGAATCAAAGCTATTGGAAACCTATTAACTTCTGACAAAGTGAAACAAGTCAACCTCTTAGAGTCTTTGCCTTATGAAGAACCGGTGGAAGAGGTTGTTGAAGAACCAACCTTTGAACCAGAAGATCTGGATCCATTGGACATCACCTTGGAAGATGACGGTCAAATGGCCCTATTTGGAGGAAACGAATAATACAGCATACAATAAAAAAAAGACCAAACAGCGATGTTTGGTCTTTTTCTTTATATAATAATATGAAATCAACTAAGGATTTACTTTGTCAATTGTATTGAATTCACACCATTGAACCCTTCCAATTCTCCGTTCTAATTGTACTATGTATTTTAAACAATTTGGTCATTCCAATTGTCCTTTCCAATTCACGCAATATAATTCACGCAATCTGTCCACATAAACTAATCCACATAAACTAATCCACATAAACTAATTCACGCAATTCAAGACAATTGTCAACCAATTAAAAAATCGTTCTTTCAATCAAGTTCGTCCCAAAGTTATACGGCAATTCATAAAAGCTATTGATTTGCTTTGTGATGATCACGCTTCCTCTTTTACCAATCGTGATACTCCCGTGGGTGTCCTGAACTTCCATGGCATAAGCGCCATTAAGAGTCGCTGCATTGATTGCTTCCTCAGGCGTCATCTTCATTTTGATACAGGCTGTCGCCACTACAAAATTCATATTTCCTGTTGGTGTGGTTCCCGGATTAAAGTCTGATGCAAGCGCTAATGGCAATCCAGCGTCAATGATTTTTCTCGCCGGAGTGTAAGGAATGGAAATGAAGTAAGAACACGTAGGCAATGCTACCGGCATGGTGTTGCTGCCTTTTAATGCTTCAATATCTGCATCTGTTATAATTTCCAAGTGATCCACACTCACCGCCTGATGTTTGACACAGGCTTCAATCCCACTGATGGCTGTAAATTGGTTGACGTGGATTTTAGATTTTAAACCGTGTTTTAATCCCGCCTCCATAATACGCTCGGTCTCGGCCACTGAGAAATATCCCGTTTCCAAAAACGCATCTATATAATGAGCCAATCCTGAAGCTGCAATTTGTGGAATCATTTCCTCAATGATCAGGTTGATGTATCCCTCGTGGTTGTCTTTGTATTCCTGTGGGAATGCATGTGCGCCAAGAAAAGTCGCTTTGATAGCTATTGGGTAGGAGTCAGCCAAGCGTTTGATGACGCGCAACATTTTGAGTTCAGAAGCCGTGTTCAAACCATAGCCAGATTTGATCTCAACCGCTCCAGTTCCCTGGGACATGACCTCTTCCAATCTTATTTTTGACTGTTCAAACAAATCCTCCTCAGCAGTCTCTTGTAGTTTTTTTGCAGAATTTAAAATTCCTCCTCCACGGTTGAAGATTTCCTCATAAGACAGACCGTTTATACGATCCACAAATTCTTGGGTTCTGTTTCCAGCATAGACAATATGTGTATGTGAATCCACCCAAGTAGGCAAGACCACACGTCCTGTAGCATCAATCACTTCATCAGCGTTGAAATCTGTACAATCTGTCATGGGGCCAAAGGCTGTAATGATTCCGTCTGTTATTTCCAAAAAGGCCTGCTCAATGAGCGGCAAGTCCTTCATAGCTGCGCCAGAAACCTTGTCAATGCCCTGCGGACGTACTTGTAGTAGTTGTTTTATGTTGGTTATTAGGATTTTCATTTGGTAATATTTTTTGCTAAATTAAGAAAAAGCCTTAATTACCAACAGGTAATTAAGGCTTTTAGGTCTTTTTAATGGAATATTTTACACGGAGCTTTTGTTCTTAGTGATCCAATTTTAAATCCATAACAATGTGCTTGGCTTTGTCCACCTGGTCATCAGACACAAAAAGGTGCACTGCCATGCTGAGACTACCAAATCCAGCCATCTGTGCTGATTCAATGTCATTGCGTTCAATAAAATCAATCTGTTCTTGCTCAAGTGCATTTTTAACCGCCATGGCATTTACCTGAGAACCTGAATATATTTTTGTATGTCCCATATCTAAACGTTGTTAATTTCTTTTATACCATTTTTTCTGGTCGCACCAAGGCATCAAAATCAGCCGCGTTGATGTAACCAGATTTTAGTGCTTCTTCCCTCAGTGTGGTCCCGTTTTTATGGGCCGTTTGTGCTATTTCTGCCGCCTTGTAATACCCAATTTTAGGGTTAAGCGCTGTAACCAACATAAGGGAATTGTTCAACAATTCTTGAATGCGTTTGGTGTTGGGTTCAATCCCCACCGCACAGTGATCATTAAAGGACACAGCAGCATCCCCAATTAGACGAGCCGATTGTAAAAAGTTGGCTGCCATCACAGGTTTAAAGACGTTCAATTCAAAGTGTCCTTGGGTTCCTGCAAAAGAGACGGTGGTGTCATTGCCCAAAACCTGTGCGCAAACCATGGTCAGCGCCTCACACTGGGTAGGGTTGACTTTACCAGGCATGATGCTGGAACCGGGTTCATTTTCAGGAATGTGAATTTCTCCCAATCCAGAACGTGGACCTGAAGCCAACCAACGCACGTCAGAAGCAATTTTGTAAAGGGAAACGGCCAGCTGTTTCAAAGCGCCGTGAGATTCCACAATGGCATCATGAGCAGCCAGCGATTCAAATTTGTTTGGTGCTGTAATAAATGGTAAGCCCGTAAATTTTGCAATGTATTGGGCTACCAAAACGTCATATCCTTTTGGAGTGTTTAATCCTGTTCCAACAGCTGTACCTCCCAAAGCCAGTTCAGAAAGGTGTTTCAATGTATTTTTTAGAGCCAATAAACCGTGGTCCAATTGGGCTACATATCCAGAAATTTCCTGTCCCAAGGTAATGGGAGTAGCGTCCATCAAATGGGTACGTCCAATTTTTACCACCTCTTTAAAGGCGGTTGCTTTATCCTGTAGTGTGTTTCTCAATTTGGTTACCCCTGGGATGGTCACGTTGACCAATTCCATATATGCCGCAATATGCATTGCGGTAGGGAAGGTGTCATTAGAAGATTGAGATTTGTTGACATCGTCATTGGCCATTAGCACCGGAGCGTCTTGACCGATGATTTTACCAGACAGTTGCTGTGCACGGTTGGCGATGACCTCATTGACATTCATATTGGATTGGGTTCCAGAACCCGTTTGCCAGATGACTAATGGAAACTCATCATTCCATTTACCGGCTATAATTTCATCACACACATTGCTGATCAAATTCATTTTTGCAGCGTCCAAAACCCCCAATTCACAATTGGCATGTGCTGCTGCTTTTTTCAAATAGCCAAACGCCTTAATGATTTCAATGGGCATGGAGTGGGTAGGGCCAATTTTAAAGTTTTCAAAGGAACGCTCTGTTTGCGCTGCCCACAATCTGTCTGCCGGAACTTGAACCTGCCCCATTGTATCTTTTTCAATTCTAAATTCCATAAATTTTATAATTTTGTTGTGTCTTGTAAAACTCTAATTTAATGAATTCTAA
>JAGHSS010000233.1 GCA_018065745.1 Candidatus Neoflavobacterium equi
ACGTAGTATATCACTTGGGTTATTTAACTCTTTTTGTTAACAAACTATTAATTTATATCTTTGGTTTTGTATATTCGTAACTATATATATAACCAAATGAACAAATTTTTTTTAATACTTCTAACGCTGTTTATTTCCACCGTTCAAGCCCAGCAAAAGCAAGAAATGTTGGATTTGGAATGGGAAAAAGTGTCTTCATATTACATTGATTCCATCTCCTATCAAATCCCATTTGTCAAAGAGGTGACCATGGAATTTAATCCGGAATTTAAAAGGTTAAAAATATTTAAAAGATTTGACGTTCACAATAAAATTGATGAAAGTTCTTTAAATGTTAAAAGTGTCGTTTATGAAACGTTAAACACTTCATTATTAGGAGATCTGTCTGTGGCAGATCTACCCACTTCCATTCAGCCACAATTAATCAGTGCACTTTCCAGGTCAGATTTCTCTTTAACCCTGTCTTTTTATCCTATTATCAAGGACGGAAACCAAATTAAAAGGGTCAAGAAAATCAGCTTTACCTATGATCAACAGCCTCCAAATATCCGCAGGTCTTCTGCGGATATTCCCAGAGTGGTCAATTCCGTTTTAAATACGGGTGATTTCTTTAGATTTTCAATTCAGAAATCGGGAGTTTACAAATTATCGCGTTCGTTTTTGTCACAATTGGGTTTAAATGTCAACACTGATCCAAGGAATATTAAATTATACGGACACGGTGGTGCCATGTTGCCTCTGTCAAACCGCGACAATGTACCCTTTGATTTGGTTGAAAATGCCATCCAATTTGTCGGTGAAGCTGATGGTGTGTTTAACGACGATGATTACATCTTGTTTTATGCCATAGGTACAGATCAGTGGAGTCCAGAAAACAACACGTCTATAAATTTGTACAGCAATAACGCCTATTATTATGTAACTCAATCTGCTGGAGCGGGTAAACGCATGGGGAATTTGTTAGAGCCTGCTGGGAATCCAACCGCTGTTTTTTCTACTTATGAGGCAATTGACGTCCATGAGGTGGATAAAATAAACTTGGGGCGTTTGGGAAGAAAGTGGATTGGTGAAAATTTCAACATCAACAACGTCCAAAGTTTTGAATTTGATCTTCCAAATTTGAAATTGTCAGAACCGGTACAAGTTGAAGTTAATGCGGTAGCAGCAGCTTATGTAATGACTTCTTTAAAAGTAAAAGCCAATAACCAGGATTTGGGCGTGCTGAATTTCAATAGGCTTTCAAGTGGTGTTCACGTGGAGGGCTATGAAAATGTCTTGTTAAAACAATTCACTCCCACATCAAATAAATTTGCAGTCAGTTTAGATTTCCAAAACAATGGAGTGCCGTCTGCTAATCTGTATTTGGATTTTATCAAATTAAAAACGACAAACGAATTAAAAGGGAATAAACAATTTAAATTTTACAACCCCCAACAGGCAACTAATGTAGGTGTGGGTTCTTTTCAATTCACTAATGCGGCAAGCATTGTACAAATTTGGGAAATTACCGCTCCCTATGATATTACTTATTCCGCTGTTGGCGGGAATGGAAATTTTAATTTCAATGTTCCTTTGGGGACGCAGCGCACCTATGTTGCGGTGAGTAGTACAGATTATATGAGTCCGCCGTCACAAAGTGGATACAGAATGACCAACCAAAATTTAAAGGGCAACATCTTTAAAGATGCACAAGGGAATTTTAAAGATGTTGATTATGTCATCATAACTCCTGCTAAACTGAGCAGTCAAGCAGAACGCCTGGCAAATTTCCACAGAGTTAACAGTGGGATGCAGGTAAAGGTTGTTGATTTACAGTCCATATATAATGAGTTCAGTTCTGGACAACAAGACATTGCTGCAATTCGCAATTTTATTAGATATGTGTATTTTAATGCCAGCAGTACAGACAAGCGCATCAAATATGTAAATATGTTTGGAGATGCGTCTTTTGATTACAAAGATGTGGTACCCAACAATACCAATATCGTTCCTGTTTTTCAAAGTTTATCCACCGTTGGTTCTTCACAGAGTGGAAGTTCAAGTAATTTCTCCAATTACCTGACCTATATGTCTGACGATTTTTTTGTGCTTATGGATGATGATGAAGGAAACATGGTTCAGAGCAAAGGTTTGGATATCGCTGTTGGAAGGATGGTGGTGTCTGATCTGGCCCAAGCTTCAGAAATGGTGCAAAAGGTAATTGATTACCACGATGTCAAATCTTATGGAAGATGGCGCAATAATATGGTGGTTATGTCTGATGATATTGATGCAGATTCTGATATTAACTTGCAGACTGACTTGGATTTTTTAGCCAATGGTATTTCTGCTCGAAACCCAATTTTCAACATCAAAAAAATACATACAGACAGCTATGTTCAGGAAGTAACAGCAGGAGGGAATAGATATCCGGCTGCTAAAAAAGAATTTATAGACGCCATTGAATCTGGGGTGCTGTTAATCAATTACTACGGTCATGGTGGGGAAAATGGATTGGCTCAAGAGCGTCTTTTTGAGATCACGGATGCCATGGCTTTAAAGAATCAATACAAATATCCACTGTTTGTAACCATCACTTGTGAGGTGAGTAGGTTTGATAATCCCTACAGAAAATCAGCTGGGGAATACATGTACTGGAATCCAAAGGGCGGTGCAGTTGCCATGTTGACCACCACGCGTGAGATTGGAATTTACAATGGAAAAATAATAAACCAAGAGTTGAGTAACCGGCTGTTTCCAAGTCAAGGAGTGGCACAGGTAAGTATTGGGGAAGCTTTGCGTTTAACTAAAAACACCCAATCAAGTTTGGACCGCAATGTGGTTTTCTGCATTGGTGATCCAGCTTTATTTCTAGCTATTCCAAAACCCAAAGTTGTTTTGACAGCAATTGACGATGTTCCGGTTGCAGATTTTACAGGAAGTTTGCAGGCGTTGAGTTATGTCAAGCTCAAAGGAGAAGTGTTGGATGAGAACAACCAGTTGATGACCGGTTATAACGGAGATCTGGCCATTCAGATATACGATAAGGAAATTGACAGGGTAACCCTTGGTAATGATGGGATTACTGTAAACGGTGTTTTGTCAATTATGAATTTTAAAGTTTTGGGTGAAACCATATTTAGGGGTAATGCAACCGTGAACAGCGGTAGTTTTGAATTTGGATTTGTGGTACCAAAAGACATTAAAATTCCGTTGGGTAAAGGTAAGGTGAGTTTCTATTCCAAGACCAATGCGCCTTTGTTAGATAAATCAGGATATAACCTGGATGTTGTGGTTGGTGGAATTAATGCAAATGCAGCGACAGATAATATCCCGCCAAGAGCGAAGTTATATATGAACGATGAATCATTTGTCAATGGAGGAATTACCAATGCCTCTCCAATATTCTTAGTGCATTTGGAGGATGAGAATGGGATCAATACTGCAAGTGGAATTGGACATGACATTGTAGCAATTTTGGATGGGGATGAAAATAATCCGTTTATATTAAATGACTATTATGAAACCTTACCGGATGATTATACCAAAGGAGTGGTTCGTTTTCCATTCAGAAATTTGGCGGTGGGATTACATACCATTACGTTCAAAGCTTGGGATGTTTACAACAACTTTATCATTGCAGAAATACAATTTATTGTTGTTGGAGATGAAGCTTTGACCTTGACAAATGTGTTGAATTATCCAAATCCTTTTGTGAGTTATACGGAGTTTTGGTTCTCTCACAACAGGCCTTTTGAACCCTTGGATGTGCAAGTTCAAGTGATGACTATCACGGGTAAAGTGGTGAAAACCATTAATCAATCCATAGTGTCTCAAGGGTTTATGAGTAGGGAGTTGAAGTGGGATGGAAGAGATGATTTTGGTGATAAATTAGCCAAGGGAGTTTATGTATATAAATTAACAGTGCGATCCAGCTTAACAAATAAAAGGGCAGAAAAGATAGAAAAACTTGTAATCCTTTAATAAAATAGTATATTTGTTAGACGAAATCCAATTAGAAATTTAAATGAAGAAAATAACTTTACTGATGCTTATGTCCCTGACTGCGGGATATATGTCAGCTCAAGACCGGGTAATTACAACTGGAGTGCCGTTTTTACAAATCGCTGCAGATGCTCGTTCAGCTGGGATGGGAGACATGGGAGCTGCTTCAAGTGCAGATGCTTTTTCTCAACAACACAACCCTGCTAAATATGCATTCGCAATTGAAAAGCAAGGAGTTGCAGTTTCATACACGCCATATATGGCGAGTATTGCAAATGACATTTCATTAGCTCAATTGAACTACTACAATAGAATTAATGAAAGAAGTGCATTTGCAGGATCTTTGAGATATTTTGGTTTAGGAGATATTGAGTTGAGAAATTCTTATGAAGATCAAGCACGTGTGGTAAGTCCAAATGAATTGGCTCTTGACGGTACGTATGCTTTGAAATTGGATGAACGTTTTGCTGCTGCAGTTACGGGACGTTATATTCGTTCTGCGCTGAAAGTGCCAGATGGTAATACAGATGCTTCTGCTGCAAACACGTTTGCATTTGATATTTCTGCTTTTTATCAGTCAGAAGAAATTGCATATTCAGAATTTAATGGACGTTGGAGAGTAGGTTTGAATTTACAAAATCTTGGTCCAAAAATCAATTACAACAACGACGGTAATGATGAAAGCGCGAATTTCTTGCCTTCAAATTTTAAATTGGGAGCTGGATTTGATTTTATCTTAGATGAATACAACAAGGTTTCTGTATTGGCAGAAATTAATAAATTAATGGTTCCATCACCAAAGGAAATAATTCCTGTGGATATTGATGGAGATGGTGAGATTTCTAATGAAGAAATCAGAACGGCAAATTCACAGGCCCGCAGTGATTACAACCGCATTGGTTGGAGTAGTGGTTTATTCAAATCTTTTGGAGATGCTTCAGGAGGTATGAAAGAAGAATTGCAAGAAGTTGCTTGGGCATTGGGAGCAGAGTACTGGTACCAAGATTCCTTTGCTTTCAGAGCAGGTTACTTCAATGAACATGAATTAAAAGGAGCAAGAAAATATGCTACTATTGGAGCAGGATTTAAATATAACGTTGTTAAAGTTGACGTTTCTTATTTATTCTCTACTTCTAAAGTACAAAATCCACTAGAAAATACGTTAAGATTCTCGTTGACATTCAACTTTGGAGATTCTTATGATGAGTATTAGTAGGATGTAATAATATACATAAAGATCCAAACTCTCAACAGAGTTTGGATTTTTTGTCTAAACATACGAACGAAAATATATGAGAGAGATTAAACTTCCGCTTACCTTTTTGGCTTATCAAAACATAGATGAATTGCCAGAAGATTCAAAAAAACTAATGCTTCAAGCTATTGAAAGTAGAAAACAGGCCTATGCGCCCTATTCTAGATTTCGCGTTGGTGCTGCATTAGAGTTGGAAGACGGAACAGTTGTTTTAGGGAATAACCAAGAAAATGCAGCCTATCCTTCTGGATTGTGTGCAGAGCGTACCGCAATTTTTTATGCAGGTGCTGTTCACGGGGATAAGAAAATTGTGAGGTTGTGCATTTCTGCAGCGTCAGATGATAAAATTGTGGATGCGCCAATTCCACCATGTGGAGGTTGTAGACAAAGTATTTGTGAATATGAAATTAAACAGGACGCAAACATTGAGATTTTGTTTATGGGGGAGACCGGAGAAGTTTTCCAAGCAGAATCTTTAAAGAGTTTGTTGCCTTTGATATTTGACAAAAAACATTTGTAGTATTTCGCATTGTTGCTAAATCGATAATAATAGAGCTATTAGATTTAAAATTTAATGGCTATTTTTGTCTTGAATCATTTTGTGAATTATTAAATAAAAGGTTTTAAAAGGGTTAATTTT
>JAGHSS010000171.1 GCA_018065745.1 Candidatus Neoflavobacterium equi
GTATATTCTTTAACTAAATTGTCAAGAATACCGTTGATAAAAATACTACTTTTTCCGGTAGAATATTCTTTAGCCAACTCTGAATATTCATTAATTGTCACTTTTACAGGAATTGAAGGGAATTTTAAGAATTCACAGATCGCCATTTTTAAAATGATAGCATCAATTTCAGCAATACGATCCACGTCCCAGTTTTGAGTTTTACTCATGAATTCTTTTTCAAATTCTTTCTCGTTTAAAACTGTTTTTTTGAATAAGTTTTTAGCGTATTCCTTATCGTCAATATCCTTGTACAATCTTGGAACAAAGAAAGATTCTTCCTCTTCACCCAATTGTTTGATTTGTTTTAAAATTAATGTATTCACCAATGGAATATCATCAATCCAAGTCAATTTATTGTCTTCTAGGTACTCATACAATTTGTCGTTAGGAGCAATTACCTTACTAAAAATATCAGCTACAAATTGTTTGTCTTCTTCCAAGCTTGAAGTTGTAGAAGCCATATATGTTGCATAGATATCACTCAATTTGATCTCTTTCAACAACAATTGGATATAGTCGTCATTGTTTTTCCAAACATTGATTTGACGTGCAACCAAAGCATTGTTTAAAGACACACTATTGGTTAGAATATCAAAAACTTGGTTTTCAGTAAATTTTGTATTGGGTTTAAGTTCTTCTGCAGTAGCAAAATGTTTTTTACTTGTTTTGAAAAGGAAATCCTCCTCCACATTCTTAAGCTCAGAAAAAATAGATACCATTGTTAGGTATAAATCTTGTACATTTTCTATGGCGCTTAATAAGAATTTTTCTTGTGAGTCAATATTATCTGACCCGTTTTGATGCATGGCATAAATAGTTTGCATCACTTTAATACGAATGTGTCTTCTGTTTAACATCTTGAATAAGAACTTTAAAATTTAAAAAAGCGAAACACGGGTGTGTTTCGCTCTGCAAAATTACAAATAATATTTAAAATAATTATTTAGATTGTTGTTTTTTTCTTTCATCAATGCGTTGTTGCGCCAATTGTAAGGCTGCTTGATGGGTGGTACAATTTTGTTTCAATGCCAAATCAAATATTTCCAATGTGGTATTGTAAATATTTTCTGTACGTTTCATCGCTTCATCCAATCCATATCCAGCAATTTCTCCATAAACACTGATAATTCCACCGGCATTTATCAAAAAGTCTGGAGCATATAAAATGCCTTTTTCTTTTAGCAATTGTCCGTGAACCACCTCATTTGCCAATTGGTTGTTCGCAGCACCGGCAATGACCTTTGCTTTTAAACGCGACAAACAGTCATCATTAACCGTGGCTCCCAAAGCACAAGGACTGTAAATATCAACCGCTGCATCATACACCTCTCCTTCCAAGATATGTACGTTGTATTTCTTTGCGATTTCTTCTACTCGTTCCTGGAAGATATCCGTGATATAAACCACTGCATCTTCCTTGACCAAATAGCTTACCACTGTTTCACCAACATTTCCAATTCCTTGAACCAACACCTTAAGTCCGCTCAATTTATCTGTACCAAACTGTTGTTTAGCTGCTGCTTTAATTCCCATATACACACCATATGCTGTGATTGGAGATGGATTTCCAGAACCTCCTCTACTTTCAGAGATCCCAGTAACGTGTTTGGTTACATCGTGAATCAGGTCCATATCTGCAGTTGTGGTTCCCACATCCTCTGCCGTGATGTATTTTCCTGAAAGACCTTCCACAAAACTTCCGAATTTTTGAATCAATTCCGGAGACTTATCTGTTTTAGAGTTCCCGATGATAACCGCTTTTCCACCACCTAAATTCAATCCTGAAATAGCAGATTTAAACGTCATTCCACGGGACAGACGCAACACATCATTCAGTGCTTCCCATTCAGATGTATATTGCCACATACGGGTTCCACCAAGTGCAGGTCCTAAAACCGTGTTGTGAACACCAATTATTGCTTTCAATCCCGTATCTTTGTCGTTACAGAAAACAATCTGTTCGTGATTATCAAAAGATATTTGTCCAAAAACAGGATCTACTTTAGCAAGATCCTTTGTTGTCAAAATTTCTGCATTCATTATATTATAAATTTTAAGTATTGGTTTTTATATC
>JAGHSS010000156.1 GCA_018065745.1 Candidatus Neoflavobacterium equi
CTTTATAATTTAGTAAGATGAAAAAAGTTGTATTAAGCTTAGCAATTATCGCTTCTTTAGCTGTTGTTTCTTGTAAAGACGCTAACGCAGAAGCTCAAGTTGAAGAAACTACAGAAGTAGTTACAGAAGAAGCTCCAGCTGTTGAAGAAGCAGTTGTAACTGAAGAAGCTCCAGCTACTGAAGCTGCTCCAGCTACTGAAGCTCCAGCTGTTGAAGCTGCTCCAGCTACTGAAGCTCCAGCTACAAAATAATCTAAGAAGTTAACTTCTAGTTATTAAATTAAACCTCAACTTAGTTGGGGTTTTTTTTATGCCTAAACGCACCAAAAAAAAAGCGCTTAAAGCGCTTTTAATTGTTCTAGGTAATCTCTTTGATTAGACAGTCTAGGTATTTTGTTTTGTCCTCCCAATTTATCGTTGATCTTTAACCAATCATAAAATAAATCTGTTCTTGCCACATTTAAGACCAGTGGATCTAAGGTCATGTTTTTATATCTCTTAGCCTCGTAATCCGAATTTAATTCTTGTAAGGTGATATCTAATACCTTTTTAAATTCATCTATACACTGCGGTTCTTTTCTAAATTCAATCAACCATTCATGTGCTCCTTTTTGATTGCCCTCCATAAACACTGGAGCAACCGTGTAATCTATAACTTCTGCATTTAATGCAGCACAGGTTTTTGCAATGGCAGTATCTGTATTTTCAATCATCAATTCTTCTCCAAAGACATTAATATGATGTTTGGTTCTTCCAGTAACTTTTATACGATATGGTGAAACACTGGTGAATCTCACGGTATCTCCTACCATATAGCGCCACAATCCAGAATTTGTCGTGATAACTAAGGCATAATTTTTATTCAATTGAACATCTTGCAAAGGAATAATTCTCTGAGCTAATGTACCAAAAGTATCCATTGGTATAAATTCATAAAAAATACCATAGTCCAACATCAACAGCATCTCATTTGAATAGTTTACATCTTGTAATGCAAAAAACCCTTCTGAAGCATTGTAAATTTCATAGTATTTAAAATCATTTTTCGGAATCAATTTTTTGTACTGCTCTCTGTAAGGATCAAATGAAACCCCTCCATGCATATACAATTCTAAATTGGGCCACACCTCCAATAAACTGCCTTTTCCTGTTTCAGCAATCACTTTGTTCATCAAGACAAGCATCCAGGAAGGCACACCTGCAAAACTCGTCACGTTTTCATTTTTGGTTTCTTCAATGATTGCTTTCATTTTAGATTCCCACTCTGACATCAAAGAAACTTTATTACTTGGTGTACTACTAAACTCAGCCCAAAAAGGTAGATTATCAATCAATATAGCAGACAAATCCCCAAAATACGTATTGTTGTCTTCATAGAGCTGTTTGCTTCCTCCCAGCCTTAAACTCTTACCTGTGAAAAGTTGAGATTCTGGATTGTTGTTTAAATACAAACACAGCATGTCTTTTCCACCCTTGTAATGATTATCCTCAAGCGTTTCTATACTTACTGGAATAAACTTACTCTTGGCATTTGTCGTTCCACTTGATTTAGCAAAATACTTTATAGGACTGTTCCAAAAAACAAATTGTTCTCCCAATCTAGTTCTTTGAAAATAAGGCTCCATGTCTTCATAATTCGTCAAGGGAACTTGAGCTGCAAATGCATTATAATTCTGAATTGAAGAAAATCCATACAATTTTCCATACACCGTTTCCTGCCCAGAACGAACTAAATTTAACAACAATTCATTTTGAACTTCATTTGGATATTTCATAAACAACTCCATTTGATGGATGCGTTTTTTTAAAACCCAAGAAACAATTGAATTTAAAATGGATAATGGCATTAGTTTCTTTTTTTTGAATTAGATTTCTGATGTTAATTTACAAAATTGTAATTTTACAACAGACCAAATTTAGGTAATTTTTTTGCCAGGTCTCTATTTTAAATATTGAAATCACACAAAATGACATACGAAGGAGTTTTAAAAAAAATGCCCACAGAAATAGGCAAACCGATACAGTATTATTTGATATTTCCCGATAGCTTTTTAAACGTAAATCAACTCATTGGCAAGGAAATACAAATTCAACACACCGGGTTTGAATGTTTAAATTGTGGACAACCAAAAAAGATTTTTAGACAAGGTTTTTGCTATGACTGTTTTTACAGCAGTGCACAAGTAGGAGATTGGATTATGAAACCTGAACTTTCAAAGGCACATTTGGGAATTGAGGATCGTGATTTAGCCTATGAAATGGACATGCAATTAAAACCTCATCTTGTATATTTGGCGTCTTCAAGTGATATTAAAGTTGGTGTAACTAGAAAAACACAAATGCCAACGCGTTGGATTGATCAAGGGGCTACTGCAGCAATTCCCATTGTTGAGGTACCAAACAGATATTTAGCAGGGATTACAGAGGTTGCTTTAAAAGCGTACTATACTGATAAAACCAGCTGGCAAAAAATGCTTAAGAACAATGTGATAGAGGCTGATTTAATCAGTGAGCGCAAAAAGGTAAGGGAATACTTAACTGATGAGATTAAACCTTATTTTGACGCTACTAAAGAGGAGGTGTTTCAATTTGACTATCCAGTAACCGCCTACCCAACCAAAGTAAGCAGTTTAAATTTGGACAAAACACCTTTATTTACGGGAGTTCTTCAAGGAATAAAAGGACAATACTTCATCTTTGACGACGGAACTGTATTTAACATAAGATCAAATGAAGGTTATAA
>JAGHSS010000225.1 GCA_018065745.1 Candidatus Neoflavobacterium equi
GTTGTGTGTAATTGCTGATTTTTACAGTATTTTGTAGAAATTCATTTCAAATAATAAGCATTTTTAAATTGCTCTTTTAATTAAAAAATACCTGTGTCATCAGACTTTAAAAGTGTGTTATAAAAAAAAAAAGAGCTAAAATCAATTCAGAAATTAGCTCCTATGGGTTTTATACCGCTACATTATTATATATGTTTTGATATAACTCTTTGTATTTTTCAAGAATCACTTTTCTTTTTAGTTTTAGAGTAGGGGTAAGGTGCCCTGCGTCAATAGACCAAACATCTGGAGTCAATTCAAACTTCTTAACCATTTCCCATTTCCCAAACTGTGGGTTGATCTGATCAATAGCTTTTTGAACGCGGTTGATGACATCCTGGTTTTTGCAAATTTCTTCTGTTGTTGTTCCAATGTTAAGCTTGTGTAGTTTTGCCCAATCTTTAACAAAGTCAAAATTCAATTGGATAAATGCTGCTGGCATTTTTTCACCTTCTCCAATGACCATAATTTGTTCAATAAATCTGGATTGTTTCATGGTGTTCTCAATCATTTGAGGAGCAATATATTTACCTCCTGAAGTTTTGAACATTTCTTTTTTGCGGTCCGTGATTTTTAAGAATCCATCTGCGTCAATATGTCCAATATCTCCTGTGTGGAAATAACCGTTTTTAATTTCTTCTGCTGTTTTATCAGCATCCTTATAATACCCCATCATAACGTTTGGTCCTTTGCATAGAATTTCTCCATCTTCAGCAATTTTAACTTCAACATTTTGAATTGGTCTTCCAACTGTTCCAATTCTAAAACCGTTGTTTTTCTCACAGTTTACAGAAATTACAGGAGACGTTTCTGTCAATCCATAACCTTCCATTACTGGAATTCCCGCAGCTGTAAATACAGTTGTTAACCTTGGTTGTAATGCAGCACTTCCAGAAACTAAAAGTTCTAAATTTCCACCCAATGCTTCTTGCCACTTGCTGAAAATCAACTTTCTAGCAACAGCTAATTTTAAATGATAAAACATACCATTTGCTCCATAAGGTTGGTATTGTTCTCCCAATTCCAACGCCCAAAAGAACAATTTCTTTTTGAAACCAGTTAATTCAGTTCCTTTAGCGTATATTTTATCGTATACTTTTTCTAATAATCTTGGAACAACCGTCATGACATTTGGTTGTACTTCTTTCAAGTTATCACTGATTTTTTCAATGCTTTCTGCATATGTAATTCCAATACCTAAGTATTGGTACAAATACAATAACATGCGCTCAAAAACGTGACAACAAGGTAAGAAACTCATGGCAATACCTTGTCCTGGTGACAAAGGAACCCTGTCCATACTGTCCAAAACATTTGATAAAATGTTTTGATGGCTCAACATCACACCTTTTGGTCTTCCTGTTGTTCCAGAGGTATAAATGATAGTAGCTAAATCAGTTGTTTTAACTCCTTCTTTTCTCTTTTCAACTTCCGCTTGAAATTCTGAATTGGCATCCATTTCCAAAACTTCATTCCATGATTTACAACCAGGTACATTTTCAAAAGAATAAATTTCTTTTAAAGAGGGAATGCTGTCTTTTACTTTATTTAGTTTTTCAAAGATAACCGCGTCAGAAATAAAGCAAAATTTAGCTTCACTGTGATTCAAAATATAGGCATAATCTTCTGCAGAAATGGTAGGATAAACGGGTACATTTTGGGCACCAGTTTGAAGAATTCCAATATCACAAATATTCCATTCTGTTCTGTTGTTGGTCGTTATGATGGCAATTTTGTCATTTTTTTCAACACCCAATTTCAACAACCCACAAGAAAGGGCATTGGCTTGAGTGATGTATTTTTCTGTTGATGTTTTAATCCATTTGCCATCTTGCTTAGATACCAACGCATTGTCTAATTTGTAGTTTTTTAATTGATGGTATGGAAAGTCAAATAATCTTGAAATTTCTCTCATGGTTTGATTTGTGTTTGTATGATGTTTGTTTGTTTTGCATAACTAATAT
>JAGHSS010000191.1 GCA_018065745.1 Candidatus Neoflavobacterium equi
TGGATGTGATTTCTAATTCAATTTTCAAAAATACATTTTTATTGGTTGCTCTTTCGTTTTTTTCTTGCGGAAATTCAGCCGTTGTTGTAAAAAATACAGGAACAACAACGCCTTCATCACCTGCTGTAGTGATTCAAAGTCAAATCATGACTGGTGCTGATCAGATTGTAAGTTATAAAAAACTGCTGGACAATAAAAAAATCGGTGTGGTGACCAACCAAACTGGTTTGTTAACTAACGGCGCACACCTGGTGGATGTTTTATTGGCTCATGAAATAGAGGTAAAAAAAATATATGCTCCTGAACATGGATTTAGAGGAACTGCTGATGCTGGGGAATTAGTCAAAGACGGGAAAGATTCTAAAACGGGATTGCCAATCATCTCCCTATATGGAAACAATAAAAAGCCCAATCCAGCTCAATTGAAAGATATTGATGTTATGGTTTTTGATTTACAGGATGTGGGCGCGCGCTTCTATACCTATATATCATCACTTCACTACATCATGGAAGCCTGCGCTGAACAAGGCATCGAGCTTATCGTTTTGGACAGACCAAATCCAATTGGAGCAGCTGTTGACGGTCCTATATTAGAAATGGAACACCACAGCTTTGTTGGGATGCACCCCATTCCAACACTTCACGGGATGACTATTGGTGAGTATGCTAAAATGATCAATGGTGAAAAATGGCTGGCGCAAGGTGTGGAAGCAAAACTAACTGTTGTTCCGTGTAAAAATTATTCTAAAAATATGGAATACAATGTCATGGTAAATCCATCTCCAAACTTGCCAAATCCTCAATCCATTAAACTCTATGCAAGTTTGTGTTTTTTTGAAGGGACCAATGTAAGTGTTGGAAGAGGAACAGACAAACAATTCCAAATATATGGGGCACCAAACTTAAAGAACATGCCTTACTCTTTTACTCCAATGCCAAATAATGGTGCCAAAGACCCAATGCACAATGGTAAAAAATGCTATGGAGAAGACTTGAGTACCATTTCATTTAAAGGAGGATTGGATTTGACTTGGCTCATCAAAGCGTACCAAAACAGCGGTGATCAAGAAAAATTCTTTAATAATTTTTTCACCAAACTGGCCGGAACTAAAAAACTACAACAGCAAATCACTTCTGGGATGAGCGCTGAAGAAATCAAAGCCACATGGAAACCCGGTTTAAATGCCTTTAAAAAAGTTAGAGCAAAATATTTGATATACAACTAAAAAAAAATTACCACTTTAGAATCTAAAGTGGTAATTTTTTTTTCATCTCCTCAACAATATTGTAGGCCGCCGGACAGATGGCTACATTTTGTAAGGTCAGATTTGATATCTGTTGGAATTTTTTGCGATCCGTATGTGGAAATTCCCTACATGCTTTGGGTCTAACATCATAAATCATACAGTAGTTCTCTGCATCCAAAAAGGTGCAAGGTACAGACTTCAATACATAATCCTTGTCTTCATCTATTCTCAAATACTGATCAATAAACTGCTGTGGCTTTTGTCTGAAGGATTTTGCAATGCGTTCAATATCGGTCATCGTGAACAGTGGTCCCGTTGTTTTACAACAGTTGGCACATTTCAAGCAGTCCGTCTTTTTGAATTCCTTGACATGGATTTCCTCCATCACATAATCCAAGTTTTTTGGCGTTTTCTTTTTTAGCTTGTCAAAATACTTTTTATTCTCGTTATGCTTATCTTTGGCATGCTTAGGAAGCTCTTTTAATATTTGATCCACGATCTGTAATTTTTTTACAAAAGTAAAACCTTCTAAGTGATTAAAAAAACATTCCAAATGAAAGATTTATTAGGCAAAGCCATATTAGATTATCAAACCCAAAACAACCCTGGGATATTATTGACGGAAACCTCCATATCTGAAGAGGATGAAATGCCGGTAGACTACCTTTTTAGAACCTATCCACAAATGCCGGTCATGGAACAAAAAGCTATGCAATTGGCTATGGGAAGTGTTTTGGATATTGGTTGTGGTGCTGGAAGTCATGCGCTTTACCTTCAAAACAGCAAAAACCTACAGGTTACCGCTATTGACATTTCTGCAAATGCCATAGAAGCATGTCAGTTGAGAGGTTTAAAAAATACTGCAGTAATCAATGTCTTGGATCACAAAGACAAACAATACGACACCTTGTTGTTGTTGATGAATGGGATTGGTATTTGTGGTAAACTGAGTCATATTTCAACCTACCTCCAACACTTTGGCAGTTTACTGGCTCCAGGTGGTCAAATTTTACTGGACAGCTCTGACATCATTTATATGTTTGATGAGGATGAAGATGGTGGAAAATGGATTCCTACTGATAAAGATTATTATGGAGAAGTGGAATTCAAAATCTCATATAAAAATGAAGTTGAAGATGCCTTTGATTGGTTGTATATTGATTATAACACCCTTCAAAATGCAGCGCATGCAAATGGATTTGAAATTGAATTGATACAAGAAGGCGAAAATTTTGACTATTTAGCCCGCTTGACAAAAGCATAAAAAAAGGCGATCTGTATCAGATCGCCTTTTTTATTAAATATTTTCTACAATGCTTATTGCATGTATTTCATCATCAAACCTTGTAATCCTCCTGCCCATTCCTGAGAAACAGCCATGGATTCTTTACTTATTTTTGCATTGGAAGAAGAAATTTTCTTACCAATTGGAGTCTCGTAAAACTTCAACATTTGCTTGATTTCGTCATGGGTGTAATTACTCATATACACTTCTGCAATTTTATCATATAATGAGGGTAAAGTTGCATCAAACTCCTTCAAAAACTCTTGTTGCTTGTCTTTGGCAATCATACTTAAAATTTGCTCTTTAGCCAAATCCATTTGTGAAGTACCTCCTGATATTTTAATTACTGATAAAACATCTTTCTTAAACACTTCATTTGTTTGCGCAAAATTAATTTGAGATGCCAATGCAAAAACGGCAATACATAGTATTTTT
>JAGHSS010000402.1 GCA_018065745.1 Candidatus Neoflavobacterium equi
TGCTTTAACCTCTATTTACTAACTCTAACTTTTATGGATAAAAAAATACTTTTTTTATGTGTTTCATTACTGTCATTTGTACCCTCATTTGCACAAGTAGGGATTAACACAACTGAGCCGCAACAGGCCTTACACGTCAGTGGTATTTCCAATAATCTTACTGCACCCTTTGTAGGTACTACCAATGTAAAAGTGATAGAACCTACAATAAAAATTGAAGGATTAAGTGCTGATAACAACACAGCACATGACAACTCCCCCAACTCTATAAAAAGAGTGTATGCCAACAGAGATGGTGATTTGATGTTGAGAAAAGGAAACAGCAATTATTTATTGATTAATGATTCTACAATTCCGGTCTCAAGTACGTTTGTAACTGTTAAAAATGAAATTAGCAGAATTGCTCTTAAATCAAATACTTTTACCATTGAAAAGGAAAGTATAGTAACCATATCAGCCTCTGTAGCAACACGATTAGAAAATTCAACAAACGACCAATTGACCTTACCAGAGGAGAATGAGTGTGATACTGGAATTTCTCTTATGTTTACTGCAGCTCCAGACGCATCTCTTGTTGGAAAGGAATTTTCTTTGGTCAACTTCAATATGCTGACAAAACAGATCATCATTGAACGTACCAACCCAGTGATAGAAACACACAAAACACTACTACTTAGTCCTGGGACTTATACATTTAATTTAATGGGAGTATATTCTGGAGCAGTAGCTAGAAAAGCTGTTTTTGGGATAGATTCACTTACAGATCCTAACAAAAACTACATTAAAGTTTTGGCCATTCCAACTAATAAGAAATAAGATGAAAAAAATTCTATTATTTAGCATCATTGGTTTGTCAAACCAGTTTGCTTTCGCTCAGAATCACGTAGGAATTAATGTTGACAATCCAAATTCAACACTTCATGTCGCTGGAGAGGTCAGCAGCTTGGCTGTAGGAGCTGAAAACCAAAATTTAGTGAACCCAACCATTAGAGTTGAAAAATTAAATGCAGTAAACAGCCCTGAAAATTTTGAAACAGCAGATGTTGTAACCACACCATTAAACATTACGGAAGACGGGGTTTTGGTAGCAGGTAAAAACATAGAAGTTAAAAACAAAAATTTCACAGATAACTTTCCATTTGTCTTAGCAACCAACAGTGTTGTGGTTAACAGAACAGTTTCTGTAGTAAACAATTTAGTGATCAGCAAAGCATCTATTGTTCACATACAAGTTCCTGTTAGTGTAACCTTAACTAACGCCAAATCAACTTCTCAAGAATTCAATCAAACCATAAGTACAAATCCCGGGTTAGCTAACGGTGTTGACAACAAACGTGTATTTTCATATTTGATGTTAACCAATGCTGCAGATCCATCCAACCCGATCATCACTGGAGTTGCAGACAACTTTTTAAAGTATAGAGCCTCTAAAAATGGTGCTGGATCAAGAATTCCAATCAAAGTCGTTTCTGAAACATACATCAAATTGGCTCCAGGAACTTACAATGTTCAATGCATTGTTGGATATGACGCAGGTGCTGAATCCAGATCTCCGTCTCTTGTCAGAGGATTTCTTAACATCAATCCAGATGCTGCAAACAACAATTATTCAATAACTGTTTATCCAATCTAACCATGAAAAAGTTACTAAGTACATTAATCATGCTTACTGTTGGTGTTATTTCAAATGCTCAAGTTGGTATTGGAACACAGAATCCAGTAAGAGATCTTCACATTGCACAACCCAACGCGAGCATCGCGATTGATGGATTGAACAATAGCAATCAAAACAGTACATCGGCATCCAAAGGTCTTTATGCTACCAATCAAGGTGTGTTGGTTACTACAGAAGATATCAATATTGTTTATGAATACAAATCTGACGGAACCAATGTAAATCCATACTTCCAAAGAGATACCATGTATGTCAAATCTTCAGAGCGATTCACTACTAAAAAATTGGGAACAGATCTGAATTTTGTCAATAAGGCAGACGGTATTTTAATGTTGACCTTTCAACCCAATATTTCATTGAATTACCACAATGAAGAATTGTATCAAAATTCCTCTGCTAGAACTTTTGGAATCAAGCTTTTGATCAAAGATGCTATGAACAATATCGTACATCAATTGAGTAGGGAAGTTTTATTTTACAGCTCTGTAGAAGAATATGTAGAAGATGAAGAATGTATCAACAACGTTACAGATGACAACTATGACGCCTGCTACAGAACCACCTATATGGGAGGTGACCTCAACGTCAATCTGAGCACACAAACCTATATTCCCGCAGGTGATTACAAAATTGAAATCTACGGTACCGGTTACAGAAGTAACGATCCAAACGCTACAAGTACTGGAACTGATGTAGATGTCAGTCTCTCTGTTTACACCGTGACTTATTCTCATGACATTGACACAGAAATGAATGTGTATATCATTCACCCATAAATTATTAAGACCGTATTTTTTACGGTCTTTTTTTTGTACTATAATTATCTGCCCACTACTATAAATTTTGTCAATTAAATTTTTAACATCCGTTAAAATTCGATATTTTTGTTTCAATTAAAACACAACACAATACTTCATGGATATTTCAACAAATTACGAACAAGAATTGGCTTTCCAAGCAGACCGTAGAAAAGCTTGCGTAGAGTTTATTAAAATTGTCAACGATTTATGGTATGACCGTTCAATTGAATTGCTTATTTTCAGAAATCAGCTTTTAGATTGTAACGTGTCTGATATTATTAACTTACATGAATATGCTGCTAAATTTGTTGAAAAACCAATCAACATTTTTGATACAGTAGAAATTGCTCGTGCCATTTCAAACTCAAACTTACCACCTGCAAGAATTGACATCGGTAAATTGACCTATGAATACCACTTGGAGGACAATAAATATGATGACGCCTTAGACTTTGTTATCGACAAATTAAAAGACGCCAAAGAATATGAAAATATCGTTCCTAAAGATGTAGTTCTTTACGGTTTTGGACGCATCGGCCGTCTTTTAGCTAGAGAATTGATGTCAAAAATTGGAAAAGGACAGCAAATGCGTTTGCGCGCAATTGTGACTCGAGACAAAAACACAGAAGAATCATTAGAAAAACGTGCTTCTTTATTGCGTCATGACTCGGTTCACGGTGATTTTGCTGGATCTGTTCAAACAGATATTGAAAACAACGCCTTGATCATCAACGGTGCAACAGTACACATGATTTCTGCTGCTCAACCAGAAGATATTGACTATACTGCCTTTGGAATTCACGACGCATTAGTGATTGACAACACAGGTGCTTTCAAAGATGACGTTGCTTTGGCACGCCACTTGACTGCAAAAGGAGCTTCAAAAGTGATTTTGACAGCGCCTGGAAAAGGATGTCCAAACATTGTTCACGGAGTTAATCACGAAGAGTACAACCCAGACACGGTTGATATTTTCTCAGCTGCTTCTTGTACAACAAATGCCATCACCCCAATTTTGGCTGCTATTGAAGCGTCATACGGAGTGGTTAAAGGACATTTGGAAACCATCCACGCTTACACAAACGACCAGAATTTAGTGGACAATATGCACAAAAAATACCGCCGTGGTAGAGCTGCAGCCCTGAATATGGTCATCACAGAAACTGGAGCTGGAAGCGCAGTCGCTAAAGCCCTGCCTGCATTGGCCGGTAAATTGACGTCAAATGCCATCCGCGTTCCCGTTCCAAACGGATCTTTGGTGGTTTTAAACTTGGAATTGAACAAAGAAACTTCTGTTGAAGACTTGAACAAAACCATGAAAAAATATGCCTTGGAAGGTAAATTAGTAGAGCAAATCAAATACTCTATGAACAACGAGTTGGTATCTTCAGACATCGTCGGCACCTCTCAACCATCCATTTTTGACAGCAACGCAACCATCGTTTCCAAAGACGGTAAAAACGTTGTCTTGTATGTATGGTATGACAACGAATACGGGTACTCACACCAAGTGATCCGCCTTGCAAAATACGTTGCAAAAGTACGTCGCTACACTTACTACTAGTCGGGTAGAACAAAATATATACAAATCGTCCGTTGAATTTTTTCAGCGGACGATTTTTTTTTATGGCGTTTCGCCCCAGGCCTAAAGGCCGCGGCGCCGGGGCATCCGCTGTATCTTTCTCCTGCCTGAAGGCAGCAGAAAGGATGCCGCTTCTGTCCCTAACGCGGCAATATTACAAGTTCATAAAGTGCAAGACATGCAAACTACTAAAGGTATAAGTCACCCATAACGTTACAAAAGCCGCTCTCAATCTAACCTCCCGATTACTGAGTACGTAATCCGTTACCAGATAAACAGCAAAACGAACCTTGCCAAATAAATTATTTCTCTTTAAAAAAACGCCAAAACCACTTTTTTTAAATATGTAATTAGCCGTCACATCCAAAAAGGAATGATGCTGTTGCCCCTTGGGTAAATTGCCAAAATAATAAGA
>JAGHSS010000226.1 GCA_018065745.1 Candidatus Neoflavobacterium equi
CAAAAACATAGGACTTACCTTTGAGTACTAACAACACTGAAAATATATGAACTTTATCAAAAACAATTTATTGGTCCAAGTAGTTTTGGCCATCCTTTTGGGAATCCTACTTGGGGAATATCTACCAGAGTCAATTGTAAGGATTTTCACCACTTTTAACACCCTTTTTAGTGAATATCTGAACTTTGCCATACCATTGATCATCTTGGGCTTGATTATCCCAGCCATCGGCTCCTTGGGAAGTCAAGCGGGAAAACTGGTTGGAATCACGGCTTTGGTTGCTTACATATCCACCTTGATTGCTGGTTTTAGTTCTTATGGAATCAGTACCGCTGTATTTCCTGGATTACTCAAAAACCAAAACCTGGAACAAATGGCAGAGAGCGCAGCCAAACTGTCGCCATATTTTACCATCAGCGTTCCACCATTAATGGATGTAATGACTGCTTTGTTCCTCGCTTTCATCATTGGTGTTGGTGTGGCACAAATCAAAAACTCCACCCTGCTCAACGCCGCTTTGGACTTTGAGATCATCATGAGCAACTTGATTCAAAAAACACTGATTCCGCTGTTGCCACTTTTCATCTTTGGTATTTTCATGAATATCGCATACACAGGAGAAGTCTATACAATCCTGAACGTTTTCATAAAAATCATCGGTGTTATTTTTGTCATGCACATTGCCATCTTGGTTTTTCAGTTTGTCATTGCCGGCGCGGTGAGCAAGAGAAATCCATTCACCATGTTAAAAACCATGTTGCCTGCATATTTCACTGCTTTGGGGACACAATCTTCTGCAGCAACCATACCGGTAACCTTGGAACAGGTTAGAAAAATAGGCATTTCTGAAGACATCGCTAAATTGGTCGTTCCACTTTGTGCAACCATTCACCTTTCAGGGAGTACACTTAAAATTGTAGCCTGCTGTATTGCCTTGATGCTCATCCAAGGAATGCCCATTGAGATTGGAGCATTTTCAGGATTCATCTGCATGTTGGGAATTGCAATGGTCGCTGCACCAGGAGTTCCTGGAGGAGCCATCATGGCAGCCATTGGAATTATTGGATCCATGTTGGGATTCAATGAAGCCAACCAAGCGTTAATGATTTCACTTTACATTGCCATGGACAGTTTTGGAACGGCATGTAATGTTACTGGAGACGGTGCTATTACCGTTTTAATGGACCATTGGTTTGGGAAAAAGAAAGCATCAAACACTTAAAATATAGGCACAAAAAAAGCAGGTTGAGATCAACCTGCTTTTTTTATATTGTAAAAGAATACCTTGATTGCTATTTTTTCAAATAAGCAAGAAACACATTTCTACTAATTTCTCTAGCACCCAAGCTAGCCAAATGATCGTTGTGAACCTGACAGTCCAAAAGGTCGTATTTTTTTGCTTTCAAGTGTTTTACCAAATGGATAAAAGCCACCTTACTTGCGTTAGAAGCTTTAGCAAACATAGATTCCCCACAGAAAATATGTCCTAAATCAACCCCATACAAACCACCAACGAGTTCACCATCCTGCCAAACCTCTACAGATTTAGCCAACCCTTCTTCATGCATTTTACAATAAGCATCAATCATGTCTTCTGTGATCCAAGTTCCTTTTTGACCCACGCGTTTCACCGTTTGACAATTGGAAATTACTTCTCTAAAACACTGATTGAACGTAACTGTAAACACCTGCTTATCCAAAATTTTTTGCATGCTCTTGGATATCTTCAATTCATCAAAAAAAAGTACCATACGTTTGTTTGGAGACCACCACGTGATGGGCTCACCGTCTTCAAACCACGGAAAGATACCGCTGTCATAGGCCAACTTGAGCCTAGGAACAGATAAATCGCCACCAAATGCAACTATTCCCGTGGAATGCACATTAGATAATGGTGGGAAAGACAGTGCTTTAGTAAGGTATTTCATAAGTTTCTATAAAAAAAAACACTAAGTTTTAATACC
>JAGHSS010000098.1 GCA_018065745.1 Candidatus Neoflavobacterium equi
GTATATTCTATGAGCGAAGAAGTAAATAAGAATAATTATTCAGCAGACAGTATACAGGCCCTTGAGGGGATGGAGCACGTAAGAATGCGTCCTTCCATGTATATTGGAGATGTTGGAGTAAGAGGTTTACACCACTTGGTTTATGAGGTAGTAGACAACTCTATTGATGAGGCATTAGCAGGTCACTGTGATACCATTTCTGTATGTATTAATGAGAATAATTCTGTAACTGTTGAAGACAACGGTCGTGGTATTCCAGTTGATATTCACAAAAAAGAAGGGGTGTCTGCATTACAAGTTGTAATGACTAAAATTGGTGCCGGTGGTAAATTTGACAAAGACTCTTATAAAGTTTCTGGAGGTTTACACGGTGTAGGAGTTTCTTGTGTTAACGCTTTGTCAGATCATTTAACAGCTACTGTATTTAAAGACGGTAAGGTTTATGAGCAAGAATATGAGCGTGGTAAAGCACTTTATCCTGTAAAACAAATTGGTGAAACAGAAAAGCGTGGAACAATGGTTACCTTTTTACCTGATCATTCCATATTTACACAAACTACAGAATTCAATTATGAAACGCTTGCAACGCGTATGCGTGAGTTGTCATTCTTGAACAAAGGAATTTCAATTACTTTAACAGACAAACGTGAGGTTGATGATAAAGGAAATCCTAAATCTGAAGTTTTTCACTCTCAAGAAGGTTTAAAAGAATTCGTTAAGTACCTTGACAGTACACGTGTGCCAATCATTGGTCACGTAATTTCTATGGAATCTGACAAAGGTGAAATTCCAGTTGAAGTTGCTTTAATTTACAACGATAGTTATTCAGAGAATATCCATTCTTATGTAAACAACATCAACACCCATGAAGGGGGGACACACTTGCAAGGTTTCCGTATGGGATTGACTCGTACACTTAAGAAATATGCAGACAACTCAGGATTGTTGGAAAAATTGAAATTTGAAATTTCTGGTGACGATTTCCGTGAGGGATTGACAGCAATTATTTCTGTGAAAGTTTCTGAACCACAATTTGAGGGGCAAACAAAAACCAAGTTAGGAAACAGAGAGGTGGTTTCTCCTGTAAGTCAAGCGGTAGCTGAAATGCTTGAAGCTTACTTAGAAGAAAATCCTAACGATGCTAAAATTATCGTTCAAAAAGTAATTTTGGCTGCTCAGGCAAGACACGCTGCTAAAAAGGCACGTGAAATGGTACAGCGAAAAACGGTAATGAGTGGAGGAGGTCTTCCAGGTAAATTATCTGACTGCTCTGAGCAAAATCCAGAAAAATGTGAAATTTTCTTTGTTGAGGGAGACTCTGCAGGGGGTACTGCTAAACAAGGTCGTGACCGTATGTTCCAAGCTATTATGCCATTGAGAGGTAAGATCTTGAACGTTGAAAAAGCCATGGGACACAAGGTTTTTGAAAGCGAGGAAATTAGAAATATATTTACTGCTCTTGGAGTTACCATCGGTACCGCAGAAGATAGTAAAGCACTGAATGTAGAAAAGTTGAGATATCACAAAATTGTGATTATGTGTGATGCCGATGTCGACGGGTCTCACATCGCAACCCTTATCTTGACCTTCTTCTTCCGCTATATGCGTGAGTTAATTGAAAGAGGTTATGTTTATATCGCAACGCCACCTTTGTATTTAGTTAAAAAAGGAACTAAGAAAGAATATGCTTGGAATGATGAAGAACGCAACGCATTGACAGAAAAAATGCCAGGTGCAGCGGTTCAACGTTACAAAGGTTTGGGAGAGATGAACGCGGAACAATTGTGGGATACTACCCTTAACCCGGAACACAGAACTTTGAGACAGGTGCGCATTGATAGCGTTGCAGAAGCAGACCGTGTGTTCTCTATGTTGATGGGTGATGAGGTTCCACCTCGTCGTGAATTCATTGAGAAAAACGCTGTTTATGCAAATATTGACGCATAACGTTATATTTTATACAAAAAGGGAGAACTTCAAGTTCTCTCTTTTTTTTTGTAAGCAATTTTAATCTATATGGAATAAATTCTATGTAATTATAAAT
>JAGHSS010000290.1 GCA_018065745.1 Candidatus Neoflavobacterium equi
AAAACCAGAATCAATAAGTAGCTATTGATAATCCATTGGATAGAGATTCACTTTACAAATCAGGCGTGTGTTCCAAACTAGCAATACAGCAAGCAAATCTAAACAGGATACATTGTACTGTACATTAAAATTGAAACGAGTACATAGAAGATCATAGGAAATATAAGGTAAGAAATAAAAAGAAGTATTTTCTTAATAAATACGTTAATTAGGAGGAAAGTTTTAAAATCAAAGCAAAAAAAAACGCCCACTACAGTGGACGTTTAAGAAACCAAAAAAAATTATTCTATGGTTTTAAATTTTGCTTGAAGTCTGTAAAAACGGACTACTGCATATATGATCAGTATGCCACCTAAAATCACCCTATTTTGATAAGGGATGGTCACCGGCATGGTTTTCCAAACAAATAAACTTACTGCAAGAAAGAAGTACAGCAATAAGAAGAATAGGTTTAAAACAAACAGAAATCGCTGTAAAGGCGATTTCTGTTTAAAGATTGTAAAAAAATTCATTACTGAACTTGAATTGTAATAGGCAATGAGAATTGTGATCTAACCGCTCTACCATTTTGTTGAGCTGGAGCCCACTTAGGCATAGTGTTCAATACACGAATTGCTTCTCTACCTGCACCAAATCCTGGATCTCTCAAGACTCTAACATTAGTGAATGAACCATCTTTCTCAACAACGAAACTTAACGTTACTTTGATTTGACGGATACCTTCATCAACCTCAGGTGCATTATATTTTTTAGCAAAAGTTTTATAGAAAGCTTGTAAACCTCCTGGTGGCTCTGCAGTTTTCTCAACAGCCATATAGACTTTGTTAGTATCTTCACCGTCACCGTTACCACCTGGAACACCTTTACCTTTGTCAGCGTTTCCTGTAGCTTCGTTTACTTTAACTTCTCCTTTTTCTTTATCCCCTTCTTTCGTTTCCTGAGCAGGGTCTGCTTTTTTCAATTCTTCTACTGTAGCAATTTCTTCAGTAACTTTTTTCGCCTCAACTACTTTAGGCTCTGTAAACTTCACTTGGTCGTTTATAGATTTTGTAGCCTCCTCTTGTGGTGGAGGTGGGGGCGCAACTTCCTCAGGTACATCTGGTACAACTGGAGTTGCAATGTCAGTCATATCAACCAACACGATATCTTCATCAAGGCTTTGTTCAACGTCGTCGCTTTTTAAAGCGCCTGCAATTAAAGGGAAAGCCAAGGCTAAAGAAAATAAAGCTGCTCCAATCAAGAATGACTTAGTCATTACCTTTGGATTATCAGAACGCAATTGATATGCTCCATAAGACTTGTTACGTCCTTCAAACAACATATCTACCCATTCTCTTTTAAATATATCTAGCTTTGCCATGATCTTTTATATTATGGGTTTAAAGAATACCTTCTTTATCCAACAAAGCTTTGTCTTCATCAGAAATGTCAACAATTGCATAAGTAGCTACTTTTGTAATTGCCATCTCATCTAAGATGTCCACTAAGTTTTTGTAATTTGAATTTTCAGAAGCTTTAATAATAACAATTAATCCTTTTTTAGGATCATTACCATATCTAGCTGGAACCGTTTTTATTTTTTTAAGCAATTCAACGCGAATTCCTTCTTTTCCATAATTCACTTTTGTAGGTCCTTCCAATGGAGCTCCTACTTGTCCCATATACCAAACAAGTTGGTTGTCTTTGCCTAACAATACAGTCATTGAACGGTCATCAGCTACTTCAGTTTCAGTATCTTTTGTCTTATCATCTGACTTATCTGGCATCGCCAAATTCATAGATTGTGGTTTTGCCAAGGTAGTAGTTAACATAAAGAACGTGATCAATAAGAAAGCCAAATCCACCATAGCTGTTAAGTCAACGCTACCACCAGATTTTTTACTTCTTACCTTACCGCCTTTTTTTCCACCACCGTCACCGGTATTTAATTCTGCCATTTCTTAATAAATTATTTGATTAGAAATCCTCACCTCTTAAACCAGTTACTAAATAGAACTTGTTAATTTTTTGCTCTTGAAGGATATCAATAACTTTTTTAATCGTTGGATATTGCTCTTCAGCATCTCCTTTGATAGCAATTTTCAACTCGTTATTGTGAATTTCACGAGCTGCAAATCGAGCAGAAAGAACCCATTCTTTAAGTTGGTTGTCTGTTTCATCAAAAGGAATACCCTTTTGTAAACCATCCTTATTTCTGTCAGAACCTTTCATGTTTAGAAGTGCAGGAAGTTCAGAAACTTTCACTCCAAATCCATCCATTAAATCAAAAGCTTTCTTTTGTTCTGCAGTGAATTGTATGTTGTATGTTTCGGCTACTTTGTCTAAAGTTGCTACCCTAAGTTCACGGTCAGCAATGGTAAAGAATACCATTTTGTCTCCAACTGTAACAGTTACCAAATTTGATTCTGGCAATTTCTGTTGTACAGTAGATGCTGGTGTGTCTACAGGATATGGCTCAGGCAATTTAGCAGTCGAAGTCATAACGAAAAACGACAACAATAGGAAAGCTACGTCACACATAGCCGTCATATCAATTTTCGTACTTCTCTTAGACGTTTTTTTTGCCATAACTTTTTACTTATTTTAAGTGTTCAATGAACACGTTGATTAATTAACTTGTAACTTAAGAAAGTATTGATTATTTCAATCTTCTGTAAGCTTGAGCTAAAGCGAAAGCAGTTTCGTCAATAGAGTAAGTTAATTTGTCAATTTTTGAAGTAAAGAAGTTATAGAAAATAATTGCTAAAGTAGATGTACCAATACCAGTTGCTGTATTGATCAACGCCTCAGAAATACCATTCGCTAATGCTGCTTGGTCTGGAGCTCCAGCTGCTGCTAATCCAGCGAACGCTTTAATCATACCAGATACTGTTCCTAACAATCCAATCAAAGTACCAATAGATACTAATGTTGATAAGATTACCATATTTTGTTCTAACATTGGCATTTCTAATGATGTAGCTGCATCGATTTCTTTTTGAATCATTTCAGCTGCTTTTTCATTGTCTAAACCATCTTTTTTAACTTCTGAGAATTTAACCAAAGCTGCTTTTACAACGTTAGCAACAGAACCTTGTTGAGCGTCACAAGCTGTTTTAGCTTCTTCAATTTTACCAGCTAAAATTAAAACTTTAACTTCTTCAACAAATTTATCTACATTTCCTTTTCCTGCAGCTTTAGAGATCACGAAGAATCTTTCAAGACCAAAAACAAAAGTCATTAAGAATAAACTCATTAAAACCGCTACAACGATTCCTCCTTTATAAACTGTACCTAAGATACTTCCTGGAAGTGGGTGACCGTTCACTGGATCATTGTTTTCAAAGTTTGCAGGGTTACCCATTACAAAATTGTAAATTAAAAAACCTACAATTAAACAAGCTACGATTACTAAAGGTGCAAAAAAGCTTGATCCTCTAGAACTTGATGTTTTCTCTACCTTTTCGTTAGATACGTTTGTCATTTTTAAATTTTTTTTGAGTTTTCGATTATTGTAATTATCACAACACACAAATATTGATGTATGTCTTTGGCAAATTTATACGTTTGAGCCAAAAAAAAAAATTAATTCGCTCTTTTTTACATCACTGCCTATTGTTATTTAACATTATTTTAAAGTTTTAAACCGTTTTAACATGTCTGTGTTAAAACATGAAAGTAAAATAAATTTATTTAGGAGATTCTTTAGCTAATATACATAGTTTTTTTCTGACTTAATACCCTACAATAATATAATACGCTAGAATTTTGCTATATATTTGTAAATATAACTTTTGATTTGTTTAAAATGGACATAGAAAAATTCAAAGAGGACATCAATAACGGGTACGCTACCAAAGGAAATGCAATCATTTTGGGGGGCGCGATGATAAATCAGCAAGCTATTGGTGATACACCTATAAAAATCCCATTAAAAACTCTAAATCGTCACGGACTTATAGCTGGTGCTACAGGTACCGGTAAAACAAAGACCATTCAAGTCTTTTCTGAACAACTTTCACTAAACGGTATTCCGGTTTTAATGATGGATATTAAAGGAGACTTTTCTGGAATTGCGAAACCTGGTGTGGAAACAGATTTCATAAAAGACAGACACCAATCTTTAAACATACCTTATCAAACCAAAGAATTCCCTGTGGAATTCTTAACGCTTTCTGCACAAAACGGAGTGCGTCTAAGAGCGACCGTTACGGAATTTGGACCGGTTTTATTCTCCAGAATCCTGGACTTAAATGACACCCAAAGCGGTATCGTTTCTATTATCTTTAAATATTGTGACGACAATAAAATTCCCCTTATAGATTTAAAAGACTTCAAGAAAGTTTTACAATATGCGACTGAGGATGGAAAGGGTGAATTTGAATCGGCATACGGACGTGTGTCTACAGCTTCTACTGGATCAATCCTTAGAAAAATCATTGAATTGGAACAACAAGGAGCAGAACGCTTTTTTGGTGAAACGTCTTTTGACGTGCAGGATTTAATGCGCATCAACAATGAAGGAATGGGATACATCAACATTCTGAGATTGAATGACATCCAAGACAAACCAAAAATGTTCTCTACTTTTATGTTGAGCCTTTTGGCAGAATTATACCAAACAATGCCAGAGCAAGGAGACAGCGGCCAACCTGAATTGGTCATCTTTATTGACGAGGCGCATTTGATTTTTGACAACGCTTCAAAGGTATTGTTGGATCAAATTGAAACCATCATTAAATTGATCAGATCAAAAGGTATTGGTATTTATTTCATCACTCAAAATCCAACAGATGTACCAAGTGGCGTTTTGTCGCAATTGGGTTTAAAAATTCAACACGCTTTGCGCGCCTTTACCGCAAACGACAGAAAGGCAATCAAATTAAGTGCTGAAAACTACCCGATATCTTCTTACTACAACACCCAAGAAGACTTGACAAAATTGGGAACTGGAGAGGCTTTTGTCACGGCGTTAAATGAAAAGGGAATCCCTACTCCACTTGCTGCTTGTGTGATGCGTTCACCAATGAGTAGAATGGATGTGTTGACAGACCAAGAACTTCAAGAATTGATTGGCAGCTCTAAGCTGGTGAGAAAATATGAACAAACGGTTGACGGGGAAAGCGCTTATGAGATGCTGAACAAAAAAATTGAGCAAGCTCAAGAAGCAAGTGCCCAACGTCAACAAGAGGTGATTCGCGAAAAACAAGCAGCCAAAGCACAAAAGACAACGACGTCCAGCAGATCTACAACCAGTGCAACTCAAAAAGCCATCATCAAGACGGTGACCAGCGCTACCTTTATTAGAGGCGTTTTTGGAGTACTGACCAAGATCTTTAAAAAATAAAAACACAGAGCTAACGCCAAAACCGCGTTAGGGGTTGAAGCGGCATCCTTTTGAGAGGCACAGCCGACCAAAAGATACAGCGGAAAACCCGACCTTGGGAGCGCTAGCGATCAAGGTAACGCCCAAAAGAAATAAAAAACGGATCCAACATCGGGATCCGTTTTTTTATTATTTCGATTTTAATTTTTCCAATATCAAGTCCTCAATTTCTTGAGAATCCCATTTATCAGCGATGCCTTCTACCTGAAGTACCTCCTCCATCAATTGATTTTGGAAATTACCAATCTGTAACGCTTCATGGTATGGATGATGTGAAAATGTAACTCTATCATATAATGGCAACCACTTATCTGGATGCTTGATTGCAAAATGCTTTTCTATTTTCTTTTGAAGTAAGAAATTCTCATCTGCCGTTTTGGAACTCATTTCCATGAAATTGCGGTAGGACAACTCTGCAATGGCATCAGCGTTTGGCTTGCGCTCCTTTTGGTATGCATCCAAAGCGGCGTTCCAATCTTGCGGATGTGCATCCAAAAGTTCTGCCAGTATGGTGACGTCTTCAAAACCGGCGTTCATCCCCTGTCCATAAAACGGAACAATGGCGTGGGCGGCATCTCCAATCAAAGCTACTTTATCTTGGAAAACCCAAGGGTAACACTGCATCGTGACCAGTGAACTTGTGGGATTTTTAAAGAAATCAACCAAAAGTGCTGGTATAATATCCAATGTATCTGGGAAAAACTTTTTGAAAAATGCTGCTACTTTTTCTTCTGTATCCAAGGTGGCAAAGGAATGTTCTCCTTCAAACGGCATAAACAAGGTACAGGTAAAACTACCGTCCAAATTTGGAAGGGCAATCAACATGGAAGCACCATTAGGCCAGATGTGAAAGGAGTTTTTGTCCAATGCATGCGCACCGTTTGCCGCAGGAGGAATATGCAATTCCTTATATCCTGTTTCTAAAAACTTCTGTGAATAATTATATCTATTCTGACGCTGCATGCGGTGTCTAATTCTTGAAAAGGCTCCGTCAGCACCAAAAATTTTATCAAATTGAAGTGGCTCCCAAGCTCCGCGCTCTGTGGGTCCTGTAAACAGGGTTGCAGTATCCATCTGAACATCCCAAATGAATTGCTCAAAGTGGAATTCCACACCCGCTTCTTCAGCAAGTGTGATCATTAATTTGTTCAAACCACCTCTGGAAATGGAGAAAATACTCTCCCCAGAAACGCCATAAGGTTGGTATTTCAAATCCTGCCCTGGTAGGTGAATGGCGCGCTTGTCCATAGGGATTCCAATGGCGCGCACGCGGTCCTCAAGCCCAACGCCTCTCAAGGCTTTCCAACCTCTGTGAGACATGGCCAAATTAATTGAACGTCCTGAAAACTCAATCGCTCTAATGTCTTTACTGCGGTCATAAACGTGAACTTCATGCCCACGCTGTTTTAAATAGATCGCCAAAAGGGTACCTACTAATCCTGAACCAACAATGGCTATCTTATGACAATCACCCATAATATTTCATTTCCTAAGTGGTAAAAATACACTTTTTATATCATACCAAGATTAATTGTAAGAAAAAGGTAATAAAACATCTTAGGATTTTGTATAAAAAAAAGCAACACCTAAGTGCTGCTTTTACATGGTAATGTTACTTCGTTATTGTACTCTTTCATACTTACAACATCCGTGCAGGTTGTCATAGTCTGCTGTAGTCGCTTTTACATTTTTGGTGTCGTGTCCTGTTTTGGCTACCTGTGCTTCAACCGTTTTGACATCTGTCTTTTTCTCGTTGATCAAAAGGTGCAACATTTGGTCGTCCGCATGCCATTCTGCAGAGCGAACACCTGGAACCGCAAGCGCCGCTTTTTCGATTCTTTTCTTACACAATTCACAGTTACCAGAAACAGTAACGTCGTATTTACCCTTAACCTTTGGCTCTTGAGCTTGTGCTGCAAATCCAAAAATAAAGACACATAATAAGGTGATGAACTTTTTCATTTTTATATTCTATTAATCGTTAATCAAAATTGAATTGGTTACAAAATTACAACATTTTAAATCGCAATCCCGCATAATACATCTGTCCAAAAAGCGGGCCATAAATCATGGAACTGTCAAAATTTGATCCAAAAGGATCTGCAGCACCCAAGATGGCATTTTTCTGTCTGTAATTTGTGATGTTTTCTCCACCAACATATACCTCAAAAGACTTGGAGAACACCTTGGTCACCTGCGCATTTACAGTTGAGAAAGGAGATGCCTTTGCAGGAAATTGGTCTCCTGCGGGATTGCTGGATGTGTCAGGCAAACGCTGTGATCCCAACCAATTGTATGTGGCGTCAAACTTCCAATTTCCATTCCCTTGGTCGTGCGTTTGGAAAGCCAAATTGGCAAAGAAACGGTTTTTGGATTGCAACGGACGTTCCAATTGCCCATTCAAATAAGACGTTTTAATGTCGTAATATTTGTATGCCGTTCTCAATTCCAAATGTTTCACAAGTTCCAAATTGAAATCAATCTGTAGGGAATTGGCATAAGAACTGCCGTTTAAATTGTGGAAGACCACCTGCTGAGGCGAATAATCCACATCAACAACAGCCTGGCGTTGGAAATCTGTTCTGTAAAAGTCAAAACCAGCATCGGCTTTTTTGTTGAAAATGGTAAAACTCTGGTTGAAGCTGACACCATAATTCCAAGCAATCTCAGGATCCAAACCATAGACTTTTCCGTTTTCATCCTGAACGATGAACTGTCTTGATGAAGCCATCAGGTTTTGATTTTCTGCAAATATATTGGCCGCCCTTTTCCCTCTTCCTGCAGAAAAGCGAAACGTTCCCTTTTCCCAAGGGTTGTAACGCCCGTGAACGCGAGGCGTCGCAAAAGCTCCCAAACGATTGTGCAGGTCAAAACGCCCACCAACAACCAAACTGAAATTGTCCAAGTTGTCAAATGTGTACTCAAAGAATGCCCCAACAGAGGTATCTCTTCTAGAAGCATCCACAAAGGTGGGCAAGCTCAGAAACTCATTGTAGTCATCTGAAGTGAAATTGATACCCGTTGCAAACTTATTGCGGGTGTTGTTGATGATGGAATTGAAAATCAAATTACCATACACGCTGTTTTGTTTGATGTCGTATGCGTTCAAACCGTAATAGGAATTCTGGTTGTGGTAACTGTATGCCGCTTGAATCCCGATGGATTGAAAAGGCATATCTGGAAAAACATAGCCCAATTTACCAGAGACATCCACCTTTTGGGTGTTGATCTCAGATCCCCAAGCGCGGGTAGTTCCACGGTCAGTAACCGGATTAAAATCCACCTGTCCGGCTTGTTTTTCATCATTCATATAACGCAGGTTGATAAAAGAAACCAACCCTTTTTCTGCATTTTGGTATTGCCAACGGTTCATCACGTTGATTTGACTTCCCAATGGATTGTCCAAAAACCCGTCGTGATTCATGTCGTTTTTAGCCAAACGCATATTGCCGTGCACAAACAAGGACGTACTCCATTTGTCTGTCAGGTGTTCATTGATATGCGCGTTGAGTTCAAATCTGGAATCTGTAGATCCATATACATTCAAGTAAAATGGAATATCTGTACTCGGCTTGATCAACTCCGTGTTGATCTGTCCTGAAATACTTTCAAAACCATTGATAACACTCCCCGCCCCTTTGGTGATTTGGATGCTCTCCACCCAAGTCCCAGGTGTGAATGACAACCCATAAGCCTGTGAAGCACCACGAACAGAAGGGATATTTTCTTCAGCAATCAATATATAAGGACTCGTCAAGCCCAACATACGAATCTGTTTACTCCCAGAAACAGCATCAGAGAAATTGACGTCAATGGACGGATTGGTTTCAAAACTCTCTGACAAATTACAACAAGCCGCCTTGAGCAACTCATTGCTGTTCATCACGGTGGTGTTTGCCGCTCCCTTGACAGATTTCAACAACGAACGACGCGTGGTTGTAATAACCACCTCATTCAAATCTTGCTCCAATTGCAATTGCACTTTGAGGTAAGTACCCGTCACGCGGTATTTGTATGGTTTGTACCCAATATAGGTCACCACCAAAACATTAGAAGTTGGGGAAGTTGGCAATTCAAAGGTGCCGTCTTCTGCTGTACTCACACCAACCGTGGTGTTTTCCCAAACAACAGAAGCTAGGGCAACAGGTTTTTGCGTCTCATCCAAGACGATTCCTGAAAGAGAAGACTGCGCTAACAACAACTGCACAAACAGCAAACTTGTTAGCGTATATAAAAATTTAAGCATAATATGTG
>JAGHSS010000240.1 GCA_018065745.1 Candidatus Neoflavobacterium equi
ATTAAACATACAATCTGTTAAACACCGAGTAAAACCACCTATCTACAAAATAAATATTACATTTTTAACGCATTTACTGACTTTAACCCAAACACAATCCCATAATTCACCCATTTTGCACCATCACAATGCATTATTTATTATTTTAGCGACAAATAAATCACTATAATGAAAAAAGAAAGCATCCTTATCTTGACACTCATAACCATGGGCATCGCAGGCTGCAGTAAAAAAACACTGACAGCACAAGAGCAACCAAAATCAAACAATCCACTCACACAAGACTGGAATACACCTCACCAAGTACCACCCTTCAACACCATCAAAGATGAAGATTACAAACCTGCCATCTTAGAGGGAATTGCAGAACAAGAAATTGAAATCAAAGCAATTACAGACAACAAACAAGCACCAACATTTGAAAACACAATTGTTGCACTTGAAAACTCAGGTAAAAAACTAAACAAAGCAACTACCGTTTTCTACAACTTGACATCCGCAAACACAAACGACAAGCTACAAGCACTTTCAAGTGATATAGCACCACTTTTGTCAAACCATTCAGACAACATCAACCTGAATCTAGAGCTTTACAAAAGAGTAAAAACCGTTTATGAAAACAGAGAAAAAGCAAACTACAGCAGCATTGACGCCAAACTTTTAGACAAGGTCTACAAAAGCTTTTCAAGAAACGGAGCCAACCTTTCAGACGCTCAAAAAGAGACCTTAAAACAAATAAACAGCAAGCTATCCTTGCTTTCAATCAAATACGGCAACAACCTTTTGACTGAAACAAACAGCTTTGAGTTAAAAATCACAGATGAAAAAAACCTGTCTGGACTTCCAGCAGATCTAATCGCTGCAGCAAAAGAAACAGCAGATGAAAAGAATTTCAACGGATGGATTTTTACACTTCACAACCCATCAGTAATGCCATTCCTTCAGTATGCAGACAACAGAGAATTGAGAAAGACAATTTTCAATGCATACCAAAACAGAGGAAACAACAACAATGAGTTTGACAACAACAAAATAGCGTTGGAAATCATCAACCTTAGATTGGAGAAAGCCAAATTACTTGGTTACACCAATTACGCTGCTTACGTTTTGGAAAACAGCATGGCTAAAACTCCAGAAAAAGCATCAGAATTATTGACAAACCTATGGACCCCTGCAGTTGCCAAAGCCAAAGCAGAAGCCAAAGACATTGCTGATCTTATGAAAAAAGATAAAATCTCAGGAGACGTTCAACCATACGACTGGAGATATTATACAGAAAAGATCAGATTGGCAAAATTCAATTTGAATGAACAAGAAACAAAACCATATTTCAGTTTAGAAAACGTTAGACAAGGAATCTTTACAGTAACCAAAAACCTGTACGGACTTCAGTTCAAACAAAACAAAAACATCCCAACATACCACCCAGACGTTACAGCTTGGGAA
This sequence comes from Candidatus Neoflavobacterium equi, assembly GCA_018065745.1. Lineage (GTDB taxonomy): Bacteria > Bacteroidota > Bacteroidia > Flavobacteriales > Flavobacteriaceae > Flavobacterium > Flavobacterium equi. Next base: position 1,447 of record JAGHSS010000240.1, read on the forward strand.
GTGACAGAAGCAAACGGAAAAGAAGTTGGAGTTTTGTATATGGATTTCTACCCAAGAGAATCAAAAAGAGGAGGAGCTTGGATGACATCATACAGAAACCAAGAGATGAAAGACAACCAAAGAGTAGCACCAGTTATTTCTATCGTTTGTAATTTCACAAAACCAGTTGGTAACACACCAGCATTGTTGACTTATGATGAAGTAACAACCTTCTTCCATGAATTTGGACACGCATTACACGGTTTGTTGTCAAACGTTAAATATGAAAGCCTTGCAGGAACTAACGTTCCAAGAGACTTTGTTGAACTTCCATCACAAGTAATGGAAAACTGGGCTACAGATTCAGAAGTGTTGAAACTTTACGCTAAACACTACAAAACCGGAGAAGTAATCCCAGACGCATTAATCAAAAAATTAGAAACTGCAGGAACATTTGACCAAGGTTTCCAAACCGTTGAATACCTTGCAGCATCAATTTTAGACATGGATTACCACACCATCACAAAACCACTGACTACAAGCACAGTGACTTTTGAGAAAAATGCAATGGACAAATTAAAATTGCCAAGTGAGATCATTCCAAGATACAGATCAACATATTTCAGCCACATCTTCTCAGGAGGATACGCAGCAGGATATTACAGTTATATATGGTCAGGAGTTTTAGACACAGACGCCTTTGATGCATTCAAGAGCTCAGGAGATGTTTTCAACCCTGCAAAAGCAAAACTGTTCAGAGAAAACGTCCTTGAAAAAGGAGGAACAGAAGAACCGATGGATCTTTACAAAAAATTCAGAGGATCAGAACCAAAAATCAACGCCCTTCTTAAAAAGAGAGGTTTGAATTAATTTTTCAAAACAGAGTTACCCACCAGTAACTCTGTTTTTTTTTTGCAATCACCACAACAAAGAATCAAATTGTTTTATTTTTAAAGCCAATTCAGTACATTAGACAAAAGAATTAACAAGATGAATATAGAAGAAACAACCAACAAATACCCCAACCTGCAAAACTTTCATTTGCTAGCACAGCAAATAGTAGAGGGATTTATTTCAGGAATGCACAAAAGTCCATTCCACGGTTTTTCATCAGAATTCGCAGAACACAAAATCTTCAACACCGGAGATCAAACAAAAAACATAGATTGGAAGGTATTTGCCAAGACAGAAAAACTCTATTTAAAGAAGTTTGATGAAGAGACAAATATGAGATGTCACATCATAATAGACAACTCAACCTCCATGCATTACCCAAAAAACACCAAAAATCAAGAGCAATTAACAAAAATTGGCTTCAGTGCATTGGCAGCAGCAGTACTCACAAAGCTCATAAAAAAGCAAAGAGACGCCGTTGGCCTGAGCATTTACTCAGACCAATATGAGTTTTACGCACCAGAAAAAGGATCAGACAGACACCACAATCTCATCCTCAATCAACTAGAGCAAACAGCATTCAAACCAGAAAGCAACAGCACTAAATCAACAAATACAACAAAGTTTCTACATCAAATTGCAGAAAAAATCCACAGGAGAAGCCTCATAATACTCTTCACAGACATGTTCCAAGAAGGAGAAAACACAGAGCTTTTCAAAGCCTTACAACATTTAAAACACAACAAACACAGAGTGATTGTCTTCCACGTTTACGACCAAAAGACAGAATTGAGCTTTGATTTTGACAACGCACCAAAGAAATTCATCGACCTGGAATCAGGACAAGTCATAAATATACACGCCAATCAAGTCAAAGAAGAATACGAAAAAGCAGTAAAATCATATTTTCAAGAAATCAAGAAGACCTGCCAACAATACAAAATCCAGTACGTTCCCATAGATATTTCGGAAAAATTTGAAAAAATTATGACGCACTACTTAGCTGAAAAACAATCGTTTAAAAATTAACGCGAATATTTTTTAAAATATTTCTCAAATATAATTTGGAATTATAAATTCCAAGTGTATCTTTGCATCCGCTTTAAACAAAAGGTTTGGTAGTTCAGTTGGTTAGAATACATGCCTGTCACGCATGGGGTCGCGGGTTCGAGTCCCGTCCAGACCGCCAGATAATGTTCATCACGTGTGATCATTTAAAAATAGTTGTGTTGTTAAGGTACTTAAGTGTACCAAGGTTTAGTAGTTAGACCAATGAAAAGCTTTCCGAAAAACCGGAGGGCTTTTTAAATCTAACGAAGGCACATCCACTATTACAAAAATTTTGAGTTTTCAAGTACACTGGTTTGGTAGTTCAGTTGGTTAGAATACATGCCTGTCACGCATGGGGTCGCGGGTTCGAGTCCCGTCCAGACCGCCAGTCGTTTACAGCTCTCAGCAGTAAACATAAAAGTAGTTGTGTTGTTAAGGTACTTAAGTGTACCAAGGTTTAGTAGTTAGACCAATGAAA
>JAGHSS010000253.1 GCA_018065745.1 Candidatus Neoflavobacterium equi
CTGCAAACAGAGCGTTATTTCCAAGCGTTAAAAGGATTGGGAGCTCCAGTAAGAATGGTTTTATTACCTAAAGAAAGTCACTCTTATGTTGCTAAAGAAAACATCTTACACCTGTTATGGGAACAAGATCAATTCTTAGAAAAACATTTAAAATAACAAAAAAAAGGTTGCTTTACAGCAACCTTTTTTTTTATGTTTAATATGTATCATCGTTTGTTTAAGCCAATGAAGACTTCCATGTTGGGAATCAAATCATTCTTAGATTCAAAGAAGTAGACTTTCCCGTGAGCGGTTCCTTTAATTAAAAAGTGACTCCCTCTAAAATAAGACCCACGAACCTTTACTTTCAGCAATCCCTTTTCCATCACGCGCAATTGATGTGGATAAAGCAACACTGTTTGATCATCTTCTTCATTTAGATATTGTAAATCTGACAACATCACCTCATTAACCTCCCCAAATAAAGAGGCAATGTATTTGGTCTTGGGATAGAAATACACAGACTTAGAGGCGTCAAAATCAACAATTCTCCCCTGTTCTAATACAGCTGTATAATCAGAAAAAGACAAGGCATCCACACTGTCGTGAGTCGCTGTGATGCAAGTTATTCCTTTGGATTTCAAATAGGCGAACAAATTGCGTCTCAACGCATTTTTCCTGAAGTTATCCATGTGGCTAAAAGGCTCATCCAACAACAACACCTCCGGTTCTAATGCCAATACCTTTGCCAACGCGATGCGCTGTTGCTGCCCGCCACTCAAGTATTGCGCTTGAACATCTGCAAACTCCTCCATCTCCACTAAGGATAAAAGGTCCAACACACGTTGCTTTTTAGCAGCGGCATTTATATTTGACAAAAATTTACCTACGTTCTCTGCTGCGGTTATATAGGGCATCAAACCAAAATCTTGAGCCAGGTATTTTATAAAGTCCATTCCAGGCACCAAATGGTATTTGGGTCCCAAAACTGGTTTACCATCCCAAGTTATATGTCCAGAATGAACATCATAGAGTCCATAAAGCACTTTTAATAAAGTACTTTTACCACAACCACTTTCCCCTATCAAAGCGATGTTTGTACCCTTTTGAATTTCCAAAGAAATATTATGCAATATAATTTTCTCGTCGTATCCAAAAGACACATCTTCTATTTTCATCATAATTTAAAAAACATATTTTACAAATATAGATTCTATATTTATTTTAATCTACATTTTCTTGGGTATATATACTAAAAATATCATAAATTTTAGTTATACTTGCACACCCTAAACTCTTTAAATTTTCACCATTGATTTATGCTAAAATCCTTAAAATAATTTCAGTTTTAATCCTGATATTGACCAACTCTTTTCTATATGGGCAAAGCAGGAGTGATGCTTTTTATTTAGACGCCAACTATGGCGCTGTTATATTAAACACACCTCAACCTGTCCAATTCAGTCATTTTGATATTGGTGGCCGCTATATGCTATCTGATTATATTGGTGTTAAATTAGATTTTGGCTTTGACGAAGCTTATAAATTTAAGAAACCAACCTATCACGGTGTTGATTACACCCGTTATTCCGTTATGGCTGTTGGAAATGTATTAAATATCTTAGATTATAACAGCTTTGATTATAATGAAAAATTCAATATTTATGCAAGTGCAGGTTTTGGACTTTCAACTTTCAGATCAGAACTCATTCCTGGAAGTGGTAAAGACAATACCGGACATATAATTATTGGTGTTAACCCGCAGTACACCTTTATGAAGAATGTCAGCGTGGGTTTAAATTTAAATTACCTCATGAATTTATCTCAACATTACAATTTTTCAGGAACCTATACCTATGATAATAAACCAAGATCTGTAACGACAGGGATGGGAAACATTGGATTGGGAATTTCTGTATTATTTGAATAAAAAAAAGGAAGTCATTAATGGACTGCACCCAAAAAGTTAGACACTTTTGGGGGCAGTGTATAATGACTTCCTATTTTTATTTAATATCGAATAAAACAGCTTATTTTCCTGCTTCTTTCTCTGCATCTTTAACCATTTTGTCATTTGCTGTAATAGCAAACTCTACACGACGGTTTTTAGCTCTTCCTGCATCTGTATCATTTGTAGCAACTGGATCTGCTTCACCCATACCTTTTACAGTGAAACGAGCTGCATTTAACCCTTTAGATACTAAGTATGTTTTAACTGCTGCCGCACGTTGTGAAGACAGGTTTAAATTGTACTCATCAGCACCTTTGCTGTCTGTGTAACCATAGATTACTAAGTCTGTGTCTGGATATTGAACAAAAGCTTCTTTTAATTTATCCAAGTTCGCTTTTGCAAGTGTAGTTAAAGAAGACTTGTTAAAATCAAATTGAACTGCGTTTTCACCCAAAACCAATTTGATTCCTTCTCCTACTCTTTCCACTTCAACACCAGGAACTGTTTCAGAGATCTCACGTGCTTGCTTGTCCATTTTTTTACCAATAACAGCACCAGCAGCACCTCCAACAACACCACCAATTACAGCTCCTAAAGCTGTGTTTCCACCTTTACCGATGTTGTTTCCTAAGATTCCACCAATAACGGCACCTGCACCTACTCCAATAGCACCACCTTTTTGTGTGTTATTAGCATTTTTTACAGAATCACAACTTGTCATAAAACTTGCACATGCAAAAGTTGCTGTCAACAAATAGATTGAATATTTTTTCATAAGGTTTAGTAT
>JAGHSS010000038.1 GCA_018065745.1 Candidatus Neoflavobacterium equi
GTCTCAAGTATCTTATTACACAGTAGAAGGTCTGAAAAAATTAAAAGACGAATTAGACCAATTGAAATCAGTTGAACGCCCAAAATCTTCTCAAGCAATTGCTGAAGCAAGAGATAAAGGTGATTTATCTGAAAATGCTGAATATGATGCAGCTAAAGAAGCACAAGGCTTATTGGAGTTGAAAATCGCTAAATTAGAGCAGGTAGTAGCCAATGCGAGATTGATTGATGAATCTCAATTGGACGTTTCTAAAGCTTTGGTTTTGTCCACTGTGCGAATTAAAAATCAAGCCAATGGAATGGAAATTAAATATACTTTAGTTGCAGAATCTGAAGCAGATCTTAAAACAGGCAAAATCTCTGTAACCTCTCCAATTGGAAAAGGGTTATTGGGTAAATCTGTTGGCGAAGTTGCAGAGATAACCGTACCTAATGGAACTATAAAATTTGAAGTTTTAGAAATCTCTAGAGATTAATTATTATGGCAACTCTTTTTACACGTATCATCAACGGTGAGATTCCAAGTTACAAAGTAGCTGAGGATGAAAATTTCTATGCCTTTTTGGATATCAGTCCAAATGAAAAAGGGCATACGCTGTGTGTGCCTAAAAAAGAAGTTGATAAAATTTTTGACTTGGACGAGTCTGATTATTTGGCCTTGATGAAATTTTCAAGAAAGGTAGCTCTTGCGTTAGAGAAAGCAATTCCGTGCTTGCGTGTGGGAATGTCTGTTGTTGGATTGGAAGTAAACCATGTACACGTACATTTAATACCGCTTCAAGGATTGGATTCTGTAGATTTTAGAAAAAAGCAAGAATTGACACCTGATGAATTCAAAGCGATAGCTCAGTCCATTCAAGATCATTTTGATAATTAATCAAGATTCTCTTTAATAACATCCGCTATAAAATTAAAAAAGCTGACACCCTGTGTCAGCTTTTTCTATTTTGCAAAACTTATTTGGAACACGGTTCCTTTGTCTATTTCTGAGTGAATCACTTTTATTTTCCCATTGTGATAGGTTTCCACAATGCGCTTGGTCAATGAAAGTCCCAATCCCCAACCTCTTTTTTTAGTAGTATAACCGGGTTCAAAAATTGTTTTTTGAATGTTTTTTGGTATCCCTTTTCCGGTGTCGCTTACTTGGATTTTGTAATAGCGTTCTGATTCTAGAATACGAAGGTTAATCTTGCCTTTACCCTTCATGGCATCTATTCCGTTTTTTACCAAATTTTCAATAACCCAACTGTGTAATTCGTGATTCAATGGGATCATGATGGGATATTCTGGTCCTTCAAATGTAAATTCTATTTGCTTGCTTAAACGATCTGACAAATAGATAAAAGATTCTTTGGTAGACTTGACCAGGTCAATGACTTCAAGTTTGGGTGCAGATCCAATTTTTGAGAAACGGTCTGCAATGGTTTGCAAGCGGTCCACGTCTTTTTGAATTTCTGTCACGGTGTCTTCAGAAACGTCTTCCATCTTTAATATTTCAATCCACCCCAGTAGGGAGGAAAGTGGCGTTCCAATTTGATGTGCAGTCTCTTTAGCCATACCCGCCCACAATCTGTTTTGGGAAGAGAATTTATCTGCGCGGTAAAAACTGAAAATCATACCTGAAAAGAAAATGACAATCAGTATTAAGGCTATTGGGTAGTATTTCAATTGATTGATCAATTCAGAATCCCCATAGTACAAATAAATCTGTTTGCCGTCTGCATCAAGAATGATGGGGTCGTTTTGAGATTTGAGTTTCTGCACATATTTGAGGGCTTTTTCTTTGTCCTTTACAATGTCTTCACTGACGTTGACCATATCTGAAATGGTATCTCCTTGAATTTTTATGATGGGGATGCTGTTGTTGTTTTTAACGATTTCAAAAGCCAAACCGATATCTGTATTTTCATCTGCAGCATTAATACTGTTTGTTGCAACAGCCCAATTTTGCATTTTTTGTCTTTCTTCAAGTTTGAAGGTTTGAAAGAATAGGTAGGTATTCCATAAGATAAATACTAAAATAATGAATGACAGCAGGATCAATCCCCAGCGCATTACATTCTTTTTATTTGAAGAAAATTTCATAAAGTTAAATTTCAAGTTTTAAAAATACATATTT
>JAGHSS010000382.1 GCA_018065745.1 Candidatus Neoflavobacterium equi
AGCATTTGGAGCACACCCAGACGACGTTGAGTTGGGCTGCGGTGCCACATTGGCCAAAGAGATTTCCTTGGGCAAAAAAGTAGGAATTGTAGATTTGACAAGAGGGGAGTTGGGCACCAGAGGATCTGCAGAGATTCGCGATCAGGAAGCCCGTGCAGCAGCAGAAATTTTGGGTGTTCACGCCAGAGAAAATTTAGCTTTCAGAGATGGTTTTTTCACAAACGACGAAGCCCATCAAATGGAGATCATCAAAATGATTCGCAAATACCAGCCAGAAATTGTGTTGTGCAACGCCGTTGCAGACCGTCATATTGACCATGCCAAAGGCAGCAAATTAGTCTCTGACGCCTGTTTCCTTTCCGGTTTGCGCCGCATTGAGACCCAATACAACGGCCAATCTCAAACCCATTGGAGACCCAAATTGGTATATCACTACATACAGTGGCAAAACATCACCCCAGATTTTGTGGTGGACGTTTCTGGATTTATGGATCAAAAAGTGAAATCAGTGCTGGCATACAGTTCCCAATTTTACGACCCAAACTCCAAAGAACCCGTGTCTCCAATCACCTCAAAAAACTTTTTGGACAGCATCACTTACCGCGCTCAGGACTTGGGAAGAATTATTAACACAGATTTTGCAGAAGGCTTCACAACTGAAAGGTATTTGGCTATCAATAGTTTAGATTCGTTGATGTAAAAAAAGTGTTTTTTTGTATTACTTTTTTTTGAAAAACACTTGCAACAATAGGAAATATGCCTATATTTGCACTCGTAAAACAAGGATATATGGCGGCATTACTTCAGTCAAATAGAATTGTTTTTCAAAAGCTTTAGGGTTTGGCTTCCAATTAAATTCAAGATAAACGGTGATTGTAGCTCAGTTGGTTAGAGCGTCGGATTGTGGTTCCGAAGGTCGCGGGTTCGAGACCCGTCTTTCACCCAAAACGCCTTATTCAGTAGAATAGGGCGTTTTTTTATGCCTTTATATCTCGTGTTTATTACATTTCTTTTGGGCGTTCCCCTTGGCGCTCCTTGCGTCGCAGCAAAGGCGTCGCGTCTTCCGCTGTATCTTTTATCGGCTGTCGCCTCCAAAAGGATGCCGCTTCAACCGCTAACGCAGTCTGACGATTTCTCATTGATTTTTCCTCAATTCTGAAGCTAACAATTCCAACGTTTTTTGATTCTGTTGAATATACGCCAGTGCAGCCTGTTTTAACGCGCTGATGTTTCCAGCCTTGCTGTTGTCCATCGCTCCGTCTGCCTTGTGCAGTCCAGGCGTCAACCGATAATACAACCGATTCCCCTCAGCACCCAAACTCTGATACAGCGCCTCACACTGATAATCCACCGTCTCCACATTCGCAGACAGCAAAATGTCAATCAGCGGACTAATCCATCCAATTTTCCCCTTTTTCTTCAGCCGATCCAGTAGATATGGTTTATCCACAGCGCCCGTGCCTACAGAAACCAACAAGATGTCTTTAGCCGTTGGGTAGTCTGGCTTCTTTGGGTCCTTTAAAACCTGTGAAAATGGTATTTTCCGCGCTTCTGCATACGCACAAAGTGCGGGATTATTGGCATACACCCCGCCGTCAATCAAATCATAGGACTTTCCAAATTCAGAAAAGATGCGGGCAGGCTCAAAATAGGTAGGCGCTGCGCTGGTTGCCCGGCAGACATCCTTGACATAAAAGTTGCGCATCGGGTCCTTGGCGGTGTGGGAATTAAAAAAAACCGCCTTTCTGTTAAATAAATCGTAGGACGTGATCAAACACGGTTTGCACAGTTCTGACAGCCGCAAATCTTCAAAAAAATCCAGCAGTTGACGCTCCAGGTTCTTGGCAGAAATGCGTTCATCCAACAACCCAAACGGATTCCATATTTTGCTCCAAGTACTCACTTTAAAAATGTCATAGCCGCGTTCTGCATAAAGCGCCAAGGCAGTGTCAATGCTGAATTTGCTTTTGTGATCTGGCCCGGGTACCAACACAATGGCCGCAATGATTCCTCCTGTACTGCTTCCAGCAATCAAATCAAAATAATCCCCGATTTTTGCTTCTGGATCTTCTTTTTGCAACAGCTGTTCCAAATACTGCAGCACCACACAACTGATGATTCCTCTAATTCCACCACCATCTAAACTCAGTATTCTAATCTTTTTGGTTTCCTGCATCTGTATGGCTTTTAATGAGTTATGTACATGAAAGTTTCTTTAAGGTAGTAAATATTATTGAAATAAAGCACAAAAAAAGGCTGTCCTTTTGGGACAGCCTTTTGTATATGAGGAATTTCTAATTATTTGATAACCAATTTGCGAGTTGCAGTTTTTCCTTCTTGAGAAACTTTAACCATGTAGATTCCAGCATTTAAGTTAGCAACATTAACAGTTTGTTCTGTTGTAGTATTGATAACTTGTTTTCCTGCAATGTTGTAAATAACAACGGTTTTTAAACCAGCTAAATCAGAAGCAATGTTGATTACATTGTTTGCAGGGTTAGGGTAGATGTTTAAACCAGTAATACCGTTTTCATTAACAGAAGCTGTAGGTGGTACTGTTGGATCAGTTGGATCAGTTGGATCTGTTGGTGCTGGATCAACTGGTGCTTCAGCAGGTTTTGTATATGTAACGCTAACTCCTAATATTCTTAATTGTGAGCTTGTTGCAGTTGCTGCGTTTTTGATGATGATACTTCTTGTGTTCAAACTTACAATACTGTAGTCGAGATCAACTTTAGTAACATTTTCAAATGTTATTCCTCCGTCAATAGAATATTTCAAAGCTGGGTTTCTTCCATTAAGTGCAGTAAAATTAACTTGAGAAATGAACAATGTAGTATCAGCATCAATTAAATTAAGTTGGATTTGATTTCCATTTCCTCCAGTTTCATTGTATACTCTTAAATCTCTGTTACTTGCATTTGCACCAAAATATTTAGGTGGAGCAGAAGGTGTGTTTTTTTCACCTGTAAGAGTCAATTTATTTGCTTCAATAGCCAATGGGGTATTGCTTATAACAATATCATTAGTCCCAAAAGTTGTAATGTTTGCAAACGTGTAATTAGACGTCGTTGATGTTTGCGCAAAGGAAATTGCTGAAAACGCTAAAAAAGCGCATAACGAGTAAATTTTTTTCATTATTGGTAATGTTGTTTGTTTTTAATCGGTACAAACTTATATAATTATTGCTAATTAACATAATATTATCGTTTTAATTTATTTTATTAACTGATTAAAGCTTTGCTATCAATTGCTAAAAAATAGTAATTGCAAATAAAAAAGCCAGCTTGATTAGCTGGCTTTGAGATTGATTAAGTTCAATATTATTTTATGAAATTATAATATCTTGCTC
>JAGHSS010000084.1 GCA_018065745.1 Candidatus Neoflavobacterium equi
ACATGAGAGTATCTAAAATATTTGTCACCGTTGACGTGGTTTTGACCCGTGAAGTTGATGGTAAACTGGAGTTGCTTTTAATTAAAAGAGATCGGGAACCGTTTGCAGAAACCTGGGCTTTGCCTGGTGGATTTGTGGATGAAAATGAAGATCTGGAAACTGCGGCTAAAAGGGAACTTTTGGAGGAGACGCAAATTGCGGTGGATGCGCTGCAGCAAGTGGGTGCGTTTGGAACCCCTTTCAGGGATCCACGATCTCATGTGATTTCTGTGGCATTTTATGGAAAGGTGGCTTCAGATGTGTTTTTCCAAGCGGGAGATGATGCTAATGATGCGGGTTGGTATGGATTGGACAAATTGCCGGAATTGGCCTTTGACCACTGTGAAATAATTAAGAAAGCACAACAAATGTATATGTAAACAAAAAGGAGTCTCCACTGGAAACTCCTTTTTTTATTTAAATGACTTATAGTCTGCACTCTTTAATACTAATCCATTTGTGGTTGTCCATTCAAATGAGGTTGCTTGCTCTTGTGTTTGAAATCACTTGAACTTGGGAGTTCAAATATTTCCAAATCAAAATAAGAAACCGATGCGATGATGTGATCAAAAATATCTGACTGTATGTGCTCAAAGTTGACAAAATTTTTCTCTTTGCTGAAACAGTAAATCTCAATCGGGATGCCTTTGTCTGTGGGCTGTAAATGTCTCACGGTCAAAATCAAATCATTTGACAACACCTGCTGCTTGAGTAAGTAGTTGTGCAAATACTTTCTGAACAACCCCAAATTGGTTAAGTTCCTACCGTTGATCAACAAACTTTTGTCAATCTCATTCTGGTTGTTGAACTTGTCAATGTCTCGTTTTCTATGGTCGATGTAATTGGAGATCAATTCAATTTTTTTGAATTCTTCCAATTCTGCATCGCTGACAAACTTGATGGTACTCTCCTTTATATATATGTGTCTCTTGATGCGTCTGCCGCCAGAATCAAACATCCCGCGCCAATTGATAAAGGAATCAGAGATCAAACTGTAGGTTGGAACGGTGGTGGTGGTGTTGTCAAAATTTCTAACTTTTACAGTCGCCAAATTGATTTCTGTAACATAACCGTCTGCTCCATATTTATCTAGTGTAATCCAATCTCCGATGCGCACCAAATCATTAGCAGTCACTTGAATACTGGCAACGAAACCCAAAATGGTATCCTTGAAAATTAATATCACAATGGCAGATACAGCTCCAAAAGTAGCGATAATATGCTGTAATGTGGTATCAAAAAGGTTGAGTATTATGGTGATTATGGCAAAAATCCAAATAACGATACTGACTACTTGTATGTAACTGTCAATAGGCTTGTCGCTGTATTTTGAAATGTTTTTCAAATAGTCTTTTAAAGACAACAGAAAACTTCTGATGATCAGCACGACGGTGATGATGCAAAAAATGCTGAATGCCTTGACAAAAAGCGGGATTAACTCTTGAAAATCAGCCAGAACAACTCTGTAAATTTTATAGATGAAATAGAGTGGAACCAACCGCGCCACATTTCTGAAAAAGTGGTTGTGAATCAGGTAATCGTCAAACTTTATTTCAGTGCTTACTGCAATGCGTTCTGTAATTTTCACCAATACAAACCTGGAGATGATGCGCAGAATAATGGCTGCTAACGCAATAACAAGTACGTTGAACACCAAACCAAACCATTTGGCATAATAGGGTTCTGTACCCATGCTGTCAAGGAAATCACTGAACCAATACACCATATTATTTACAGTATTTACGCTCTATATAAAAGGTTCCAAAAGGAAGTACTGAGGCTATTAAAACAACAAATAAATCTTTCCAAGACCATTTTTGGTCGTCTTTAATCAAAAAAGCCAAAATGATATACGCCACAAATAAAAAACCGTGTGCATAACCAATCGGTTTTAAAAGGGTGTGATAAAGCTCTGGATTGTTGGTTTTGATAATTAGCATATTGAAGAATAATACCAAATAAGAGATACCTTCTAAAAAGGCGGTGATCTTGAAAATCTTAAGCATGATTAAAAATTTATGTTTTGGTAAAAATAAGAGTTTGAACACAATAACAAAAATTAGAACACTTATAAACTGTTAATTTAATGCCAAATTTAGGGGTACAGGGCGTTTATAAAATAAAAAAAGAGCTCTTATAAAGAGCTCTTTCATATACCATTTAAAGAATACTGTATTGATTATGCTTGAAAAGCAACAAACAACTTATTGTATTCTCTTAAGT
>JAGHSS010000106.1 GCA_018065745.1 Candidatus Neoflavobacterium equi
TTTAGAAATGAAAAACTCCTTCATTAATGCAGCGCATTCCTCTTCCATGATTCCTGAAACAACAACTGTTTTGGGGTGCAGCTTCCCGCCCATCTCTCTGTAACCTCTTTGTAAATCTGAGGCCCCATAAACCACCTTTGTAACTTGACTCCAATACAACGCTCCTGCACACATTTGACAGGGTTCTAAGGTCACATAAAGCGTACAATCTTTCAGGTATTTCCCTCCAAGAGCATTGGATGCTGCAGTAATGGATTGCATTTCAGCATGAGCTGTAACATCAACCAACATTTCTGTGAGGTTATGAGATTTAGCCAGAATCATATGGTTTGCGACTACAACAGCACCCACTGGGATTTCCCCCATATCAAAAGCGGTTTTGGCTTGTTGTAATGCAATTCTCATAAAATACTCATCAGTGAAAATATTTTCCATAATTCTAAAATCAATTCTGTTTGTGTGCTGACAAAGTTACAATTTCAAATTGTACCTTTGTTATAAGATGAGTAAACTATTAGATACAATTGACAGCCCAGCTGAATTAAGAGCACTACAAGAAAATCAACTGATACAGGTTGCACAAGAACTGCGTGAATTTATCATTGACATTGTGTCCACAAAGGAAGGACATTTGGGTGCTAGTCTTGGAGTTGTTGAACTAACCATAGCACTACATTATGTATTCAACACCCCAGATGATCAATTGGTTTGGGACGTTGGACATCAAGCTTACGGACACAAACTTTTGACAGAGAGAAAATCAAGATTTCACACCAACAGACAATTGGATGGAATTTCTGGATTTCCCAAAAGAGCGGAAAGCATATATGATGCCTTTGGAGTTGGGCATTCCTCCACTGCTATTTCTGCAGCATTGGGTATGGCGCTTGCTTCTATCATAAACAAGAATTTTGACAAACAACATATCGCTGTCGTCGGTGATGCTTCTATTGCATCAGGTATGGCATTTGAAGGATTGAATCACGCCGGAGTTACAGATGCCAATCTCTTGGTAATTCTCAATGACAATGCCATTGGTATTGACCCTAGTGTTGGGGCACTAAAACAATATTTAACTCAGGTTAAAAATGGAAATAACCCCAGACAAAACAACATGATCAAATCTTTAAATTTTGATTATACTGGTCCGATAGACGGGCATGATTTACCCAAGTTAATTTCAGAATTAAAACGTCTGAAGGACATTAAAGGGCCCAAGTTTTTACACATCATCACCACCAAAGGGAAGGGATTAAAACAGGCTGAAGCCAATCAGGTATTGTATCACGCACCAGGGAAATTTGACAAAGTTACCGGGGAGATACTACCCAAAGACGAACAAAACCTACCGCCAAAGTTTCAAGATGTATTTGGATTGACCTTGGTTGAATTGGCCAATCAAAACGATAAGATTGTGGGAATTACTCCAGCAATGCCCACGGGTAGTTCTATGAAATACCTAATGGAATCACATCCTGAGCGCGCCTTTGACGTTGGTATTGCTGAACAGCATGCCGTTACCCTAGCCGCTGGAATGGCCACGCAAGGACTTCAGGTATTTTGCAATATCTATTCCACGTTTATGCAACGTGCGTATGATCAAATAATTCACGATGTAGCTCTTCAAAACTTGCCCGTTATTTTCTGTTTGGACCGTGCGGGATTGGTTGGAGAAGATGGAGCCACACATCAAGGGGTATTTGACATTTCCTATTTAAACTGCATACCCAACATGATAATATATGCTCCACTGGATGAGTTTGAGTTGAGAGACATCATGTATACCGCTCAATTGGGAATGGAACATCCAATTGCCATTCGCTATCCAAGAGGAAGAGGACGCAACGTCAACTGGCAAAAATCATTCGAGAAAGTAGACATCACCAAGGCAAAAACACTTTTTAACGGAGGCTCAATTGCTGTAATATCCACTGGTGTTATTGGGAATGACATACAGGATATTATTTTAGAAGATTCAGAAATTGCGCAGAAGATATCACATTATCACTTTTCAACTATTAAACCTTTAGATGCAAATCTGTTAGACTATATAGCTGAAAACTCTGATTATGTAGTTACAATTGAGGAAGGAAGCATTATTGGAGGATTTGGAAGTCACATTTCAACCTATTACAACATGAAAGGAATGAACGTCAAAATGAATCATTTTGGCATACCTGATGTCTTCATAGAGCACGGAAATGTAAAAGAACAGTCAAAACAATGCGGAATTGATGTAAATACATTAAAAAAAGTTTTTAAATCCTTTTAAAATTCGTCAAATTTGCATACCACTATATATACAATGAATGAAGAATTATAAAATGATTCTGATCCTGTCTCTTTTTTGCACTTTTGTTGCAAAAGCACAGGTGATCCGGACAGAAGTAAAAGACACGCTTTCCAACTGGCAAGAAACAAATATTGTTGGATTGGATTTGACACAAGTTTCCTTTGTAAACTGGAATGCCGGGGGGGAAAACTCCATTTCAGCCTTAGTAAAAGGACAATTTATCAGAAAGTACACCCGCAACAAATTCCATTGGACTAGTGAACTTATTTCAAGATATGGATTTAACAAACAGGTTTCAAGAGAATACAGAAAAACAGACGACGTTTTACAAGTAACCTCAACTGCTGGTTTTAAAAAAGATTCTTTATCCAATTGGTTCTATTCTGCAAAGTTCAACTTCAATACCCAATTCACAAATGGATATAGCTATCCAAATACAGACAAGGCAATTTCAAAACCTTTTGCACCTGCTTATGTTTTTCTTGGGGTTGGATCTGAATATGTCAACAAACCTATGGGTTTCATGATGTACATCTCACCATTGACAATGAAAACAACGTTGGTAATGGATAGTAGATTAGCAGACCAAGGAAGTTTTGGTGTTGAAAAAGCGGTTTATGATGAAAACGGAGTCTTGTTGAGAAGAGGACGTAAGAACAAAACAGAATTAGGTACCTTGATTACCAGCCAATACAAGGCAGAGGTTTTTGAAAATATTGATTTGGATACAAGACTGAGTTTGTACAGTGATTATTTAAATAAATATGGAAATATAGATATTGACTGGCAGTTGAACATCAGCATGAAGGTCAATAAATTTGTAAGAGCAAGCATTACAACCAATCTAATTTATGACGATGATATCAAAATGAAGGAAGAGGTTGAAGGTATACAAGTAACCAGAGGCCCACGCATACAATTAAAACAAATTTTAGGTGTAGGATTAAGTTACTCCTTTTAAAAAAAAATGGTGGATTTATGATCCACCATTTTTTTTTTTACAGAGCCACTGTGCCCTTAATATATTTTGATACTGTTATTTCTTAATGATTAGTTTCTTGCTTAAATCAAGTCCTTCCCCATTAAATTTCACAATGTAAATACCTGTTTGAATAAATGGAAGATCCATCGTTTTGTATCCCATGAAATCTTCAAAATATTTAGCATACACTTTTCTACCATTCAAGTCAAAAAGATCAACCTGAACCGGTTTGTTGTAATTTGGAATTTCAAATGTTACCTCATTCTCTGTTGGATTAGGGAACATTTTGAACGCGCGTTGTTGATTTGTATTAGCAACGCTCAAGCTATCACAGGTAGCATATTGACTTGGTACCGTAAAATCTTGAATCTGATCTTTGATCCCTGCTGTTCCTGTATTTAGCCCTTCACTTGCAAATTCACCCACACCTCTTCCAGCAAAAGCTTCCCAGATAAGACACGCATTTTGTCCACCTGTACTTATTCTGTCTGCAGCTAAAAGCGCGTCACGTCCAGAAACAAAAGACGGATTACACGGCTGTAATTTCAAACCGTCCACAACCAATTGCAATACCTTTTGATTTCCACCATTCCCGTTGATTAAATCAGCATTGAACCCATATTTATCAACATATTTCCAGGTTAAATCCCATAATATAGTTGCCCAAACAGTTCCAACAGCGTGAACATTAATCACTTCCTGCCCATTAGAGGTGTAAAAATAACCATTTGTTGAAGCATAAGTCAACGGATTCACACTTCTGCTGGTATTGTATGGATATTGTCTAATTCCACGTCCGGTTGTGCTTTGAAAAGCAACAAAATTTCCAATTCCTCTGGAAGTAGTTGAAGTATCTGTAGCTTTCATTCCCAATATTAAAGCAAAGAAATCTGACCATCCTTCACCCATTTGTTCTGATGAATTTAAACAACCAGAATTAAGCCTTCCTCCAGTCAAACGGCTACTGATTCCATGTCCGTACTCATGCGCAATAATACCATTGTCAAAATCACCATCTGCACCAATTATGGTTCCTTGAGGAATTTCAATGGTTGCAGACACTGCATTCCCTTGATTCAAACTGTTGATGATGGTGTTTCCTGATGCCATTGTAATATTGATTGCAGGTATTCTCACGTTTGCGTCTCCGCCTCCCATGGTAGATAAATTCCCCGCAACATTATCCATGATCACGACAGCCAATGCACCCGCATTTTGTGCGTTTATTACCTTTTCAGTAAAATTACAATTTCCACGTTTGATCAAAGCAATTTTATTTGCCATCGCGCTTGCGTTTGTAAATGCAGTACAACCATCATTAACATCACCAACAGCGTCTGTTGCCAAAACAATATTAGCAGTAATACCAGGCGCTAAAGGAATGTTGACATTTCCTGGAGTAAATCCATTTTCCAAACTTGTCACATATCCTGCAATCGCTGCAGGAGCGTTTATTTTAAAGAAATTTACAGACTGATTTAAATACCACATATACATCTGCATTGCAGGGTTGTATCCATCACGAGGCGTTCCAAAATTGGCGTTGTTTGTTCCTCCACCATCTTGTGCTTCTGCATAAACTTCATCATCTGTTGCGCCATTCCCAGTTAATTTACCGTATTGGTTGTATTGGAAATTTCCACTCTGTTCATCAAAACCAAAATGATAGAAAATATCATGCATCATATTGTTCATATAAAACAAGTTGGTTACAGAGGCATCCACATAAGAATCAGGATATGTTCTTATCCCGTTGTAAGGAAAGTCAAAACGCAATGCGGCACCCCCATCTGGAGAATACCCAGGTTCATCCATATCATTGGTGTCTTCATAAGCAAAGACATTGTTTCCTCTGGTGATGGTATATTCTGCTCCGTCACGCCCATTGGTATCATGCCATCCGTAAGGAGATGCAATTGCATTTGCTGGTGAAGTTTCCACCGTTCTATCCCCAAATATTGGACTTGGCAATGTATATTTAAAGACGCGGTACCCACTGACTTCTGCTGCAAGATTGTTGTTCTCATTCCAAATACTAGGTTGAGACATAGCTTGTTTTGCAGTTCCAATTGGCGTTGTTTCCTGACTGTGATCGTGATCAAAAGAACAGCTCACCATTAAATCAGAAATCGCTACAATTTTTTTGTTGGTAACATCCCAATTTAGATGCCATAAATGCTTGGAGTCTGGAGAATAAAATTCAAAATGCCAAGACAGTAACAATTCATTATCTGCATTTTTGTGATATACCAATTGTCCAAAAGCATCTTTATTTTTTAACGCCGACGTTTTTATGCGGTAACTATTAGGAGTATCATCAACCGCTATCGCATCCACTATTTTGTTGTCAATTCCCAATGCTTCAAATACTTGAATCAAATTAGTAGAAAGGTCTTGAACATTTTTGGAACGGTCTGAACTGATCAGTTTCGAATTTATTTTTGAAGTAGCAATATTTATAAAATTAGAAGCGCTGTGAACAACATCATCTGCCTTAAAGGTTATGTTTCCAAACGCATTGTAGATTGGAATTCCTCCCATGGTTTGTGTCACATAATAATGAGTTACCTTATTTTTTTGGTCGTGAATTTCAGATTGAATGACCAAGTCTTTTAAATCAGTAGATTTTAAATTTTTTGAATTTACCGCTGTTTGAGCAAAGTGAGATTTAATTAAATCCAGTCGAGACTGGGCAAAACCAAAAGAATTTGATAAAACAACAATAAATAGTAATGTTTTCTTCATAATTTCATGTGTAAGTATCCAAATATAGCAT
>JAGHSS010000393.1 GCA_018065745.1 Candidatus Neoflavobacterium equi
AATAAAATAAATTATGATTCTCTTTGTTTTCTATACCGCAAAATAACGACGACTTCTAGGAATAAAATATGACAAAAATCAGTTGAAGCCTTTTTGTTTGAAACAAAAAAAAGCAACCCATAGGATTGCTTTTTTATGTTTAACATCAGATAAACGAAATATGTTCTATTCCACAAAAAGAACCAAACCTTTAAGGTATGCTCCTTCTGGGTGATAAATATTAACTGGGTGATCTGGACCTTGAGTCAATTTGTGTAAAACTCTAATGGTTCTTCCAGATTCAATTGCCGCAGCGGCAACCGTATTGTAAAACAAGACATCATCAATAACTTGAGAACAAGAGAATGTAAATAATATACCGTTTGGAGCTAACGCTTTGAAACCGGCAATATTCAATCTTTTGTAAGCTTGAGTCGCTGTGTGTTTATTTTTGATACTTTTTGCAAAGGCTGGTGGATCCAAAACAATTACATCATAGTTTGCTTTGTTTTCTTTCATGAATTCAAATACATCAGAAGCCACAGCTTGATGATTTTCAACCAATCCATTCAACTCCATATTGTGCTGT
The DNA here is from genome assembly GCA_018065745.1 of Candidatus Neoflavobacterium equi. GTDB lineage: Bacteria > Bacteroidota > Bacteroidia > Flavobacteriales > Flavobacteriaceae > Flavobacterium > Flavobacterium equi. The sequence goes on from JAGHSS010000393.1 coordinate 569, forward strand.
GCCAAAGCAACTGCTTTTTCAGAGATATCAACAGACGTGACTAATTCTGCACCAGAACGTCCTGCATAAGCAGAAAAACCTCCCGTATAACAAAATGTATTCAACACTTTTTTACCGCGCGCATAATGCCCCAAAAGAGCTCTGTTATCACGTTGGTCTAAAAAGAATCCTGTTTTTTGTCCTTCCATCCAGTTCACGTGGAACAAGACGCCATTTTCTTTAGCAACGGTGTGTTCTGTATTGCCAAAAAGGAAAAAGTCTGTTCCAATTTTTGGCAGTGAAGAACTACTTTTACAATAGATAGATGCACATTGATCAGGAAATAATTCTTGAATAGCTGCTGCAATTTCTTTTAATTGAATGTAGATACCAGTTGAATGCGCTTGAATGATCCAGTTGTTGTTGTAAAAATCAATAATCAAACCTGAAATTCCGTCACCCTCACCGTGAATAACTCTAAAGGCATTTGTCTGTTCAAAATCAAACAACTGCGTGCGCAAATACCATGCTGCTTTAATTTTGTTCTTCCAGAAAGTTTGGTCAAAAACCTCTTCTCCAAAAGTCAACAAACGCACCACAATACTCCCTTTATCACTAAAATATCCTGTACCTAAGTGTTTTCCATCTTGTGAAGTTACATCAACCATTTCTCCGTCAGTAACTTCTTGACTTATACCAAAAACGGCACCACTAAAAACCCAAGGGTGTTTGCGCTCAATAGAACGTTCTTTACCTTGTTTCAATATTACTTTTGCGTAACTCATTCTTTATTATTTGCAACAAAAGTAATTAAAACAAAAAAAACATCTTTTTATAAATACAAAAAAGATGTTTTTTTTATGATTTTTATTTCAGTTAGGGATGTATATTCCCTTTAGAAGCTTATTTAATATCGTTTGCGTCATCCAATTGCTCCAATGCTTTTTGTTCCGCCTTTTTGTCTGGAAATAACTTTTTCAATATGTTCTTAAACATCGGTGGTTCTTCATCCTCTTCTCCAAGCAAGAATCCCCAAGGCATTAAACCTTGCACACGGTCAAAAACAATCTTACAAATTGCCAAAGCAGGAATTGCTAAGAACATACCGGATATTCCCCAAATCATCTCACCCAAGACAATACCAATCATGGCAAACAATGAATTGACTTTGACCTTAGAACCTACAATTTTTGGCATTACAAAATTACCATCAATAGCGTGGATTACAACCAATGAAATAAACACAAACAAAACGTGTGAGGTATTTCCAGTAGCAAATGTAATGATACAAGACAACAACATGGCCGTTGCAATTCCCACATACGGTAGAACATTCAACAATCCTGTGATCACTGCCAGCATAAAGGCATATTTCACACCTACAATTGTCAGCGCAATAAACGTTAAGCCTCCAACAATAAGCATCTGTAAAAAAAGGCCAATAAGGTATTTTTTTACCATGTACTGAATGGATGTTACTGCATCCATAACCGTTGCATGGTGGTCCTTAGCAAAATTGATGATCAAGAATTTCACAATGTGTTTTCTGTATAGCAACAAGAAAAAAGTATACAAAAATGTAAAAATCAACAGTACAAAGATTGATGACATAGACAAGAGTACTTGTCCCAATACACCCGTTCCCGTACTGACAGATTTCTGAGCGGTTTCAGTTATATAATCCAATTGCTCACTCTGCTTGATTCCAAATTGTTGCTGTACCCAAACTTGCATTTGTTCAAAGGACGTTTTCAATTGGGACTCAAAGGCAGGCCATTCTGCACTTAGCTTTGATAACTGCATGCCTAGAAAATAAATCACCAATCCCAACACGACCAAAAATAAGACCGGAGAAATGATGGAAGCCAAGGATCTTGGGAATTTTAATTTACGTTCCAAAAAAACAGCCACAGGCAATAACAACAATGCAAATAATAGCCCAAGTATCAATGGTACCAATATGGTTTGTCCCAAGATAAACAGGTATCCTAAAATCAATATTGAAAGTAGCACACAGGCAAATTTTACATAAAAAGGCAATTTAAAAGTCCCATCCATAGGTTTAATATTTTAACAAGATAACGTCACAATTACATTTTCTTGTATTTCAAACATGCAATTAGTTTAAATTCATTTCTGGAATTGGGCCATCAATGATCAAATTTGCTTCTGTAGCCGCTACAATTTCCTCAACAGTTACACCTGGAGCACGTTCCAACAATTTAAAACCAGCAGCTGTAATTTCCATAAGTGCTAACTCAGTAACCACTTTTTTAACACAGCCAACTCCCGTTAATGGCAAGGTACATCTTTTTAAAATTTTAGACTCCCCTGCTTTATTCACGTGCATCATGGCAACGATGATATTTTCTGCAGACGCCACTAAATCCATAGCGCCACCCATACCTTTTACCATTTTACCCGGGATTTTCCAATTGGCAATGTCGCCATTTTCAGAAACTTCCATTGCACCAAGAATGGTTAAGTCCACGTGTTGCGATCTGATCATCCCAAAACTCATGGCAGAATCAAAGAAAGAAGCACCAGGCATTGTAGTAATCGTTTGTTTACCCGCATTAATTATATCTGCATCTTCTTCCCCTTCAAATGGAAATGGTCCCATACCCAAAACACCATTTTCACTTTGAAATTCCACATTTAAGCCTTCAGGAACATAGTTTGCCACCAAAGTAGGAATACCAATTCCCAGATTGACATAAAAACCATCCTGCACCTCTTGTGCAATTCTTTTTGCGATACCGTTTTTGTCTAAAGCCATTATATATCTCTTTTTCTTACTGTTCTTTGCTCAATTCTCTTTTCATAACGTTCCCCTTGAAAAATACGCTTTACATAAATTCCAGGAATGTGAATGTGGTTGGGATCCAAAGTACCCACTGGAACTAATTCTTCCACCTCAGCGATGGTGATTTTTCCAGCTCCTGCCATACAGGCATTGAAGTTTCTTGAAGTACCTCTAAAGACCAAATTCCCCGCTTCATCCCCTTTCCAGGCTTTGACAATAGCGAAATCTGCTTTATAAGCTTCTTCTAAAATATATTTTTTACCGTTAAACTCACGCACTTCTTTACCTTCAGCCACTTCAGTACCATATCCTGCAGGAGTAAAAAAAGCAGGAATACCAGCCTGAGCTGCCCTACATTTTTCTGCTAATGTACCTTGGGGAGTCAATTCTACCTCCAATTCACCAGAAAGCATTTGTCTTTCAAATTCTGCATTTTCTCCCACATAAGAAGAGATCATTTTTTTAATTTGACGTTGATGTAGCAATAAACCCAAACCAAAATCATCTACACCTGCATTGTTTGATATACAGGTCAAATCTTTAACCTTTAAGCGCACCATTTCAGCTATTGAATTTTCTGGCAAGCCACTCAATCCAAATCCGCCCAACATAACCGTCATACCGTCAGTCAGTCCAACCAGCGCTTCTGTTACATTATTCACTTTTTTAGTAATCATTGTTGTTTGTTTATATTTTGTATAAAAATAAAAAAACGCCTCAATTTAGAGGCGTTTTTTTTTATTATTTACTAAAATCGCGACAATTAACTGTGTATTTCTTAAAAGTCAAATTCTGTTGTGTTTACTTCTTCTTTCTTAACCGCAGTTGAGTCAGACACTACTGGAGCTGCTGCTCTGTAACAATCTACTTTAATACTCAAATCATTAGGTTTCTCAAAAGGCTTCTGAGAAACATTTAAAGTAACATCTGCATAACATTTCGTCATGAAAAGTCCCCAAATTGGCAATGCCATGGTAGCTCCTTGACCATAATGTGTTCTCTTGAAATTGGCTGCACGGTCTTCATTACCAACCCAAACTCCAGTTGCTAAGTTTGGCACCATTCCAATAAACCAACCATCACTGTTGTTTTGAGATGTTCCCGTTTTACCTGCAATAGGGTTTCTAAATTTATATGGCAATCCAGTAACACGCTTGTATCCTTCAGAAGTAGATCCATAACGCAAACGCGCTCCTGTTCCACTTTCAGTAACTCCCTCCAACAATTTGATAATTGCATAAGAAATATCACTGCTCAATACATCTCTAGATTCTGGTTTAGATGTGTAAAGTATAACTCCGTTTTTATCTTCAATTTTACTGATGATTTGTGGCTTGTTATACACCCCTTGATTTGCAAAGGTTGCAAAAGCACCAACCATATCACTTACTGTAATATCCACAGCTCCCAAGGCAATTGCCGGTTGAACTGGAATTTTAGAAGACACACCCAAACGCTTGGTCATGTCCACCACGTGTTGTGGTCCAACACGGTCAATAAGTTTAGCAGTCACTGTGTTTAATGATTTTGCCAAAGCACTTTTCAAAGTCACCATACCGTTGTAAGATCCTGATGAGTTTTTTGGTGTCCAAGCTTCATCAATTCCCCACTTGCCTTTTGGCATTGTGAAAGGTGAATCTATAATAGAATCACAAGGCGACATTTTCAATTGATCAATGGCAGTAGCATATACAAACGGCTTGAAGGTTGATCCAACCTGTCTTGCGCCTTGACCAACGTGATCATATTGGAAGTGTTTGTAATCAATTCCACCAACCCAAACTTTCACATCTCCAGTTTGTGGCTCCATAGCCATCATTCCAGTTTGCAAGAAGAATTTGTGGTATAAAATTGAATCTTTAGGCGTCATGATGGTGTCTTTGAAGTTCTTCATTGAATTTAAATCAATGTTCTCTTCTTTTGCAAAGTTTTTCTCCCAAGCAAAAACCGTCATTTTTGTTTTCACGTTAAATGATTTCTTGATCTGTTCTTCAGAAAAGCCTTTGGCAGACATTTCTTTCCAACGATCAGAATTTTTCATCGCACGATCAATAATTTTATTGGTCTCAGCCTCCGTAATATTGTTGAACGGAGCATTTTCATTCTTTTTATTTTGGAAGAAAAACTCCTCCTGTAAATTTGATAAATGCTGCACTACAGATTGCTCTGCATATAGTTGCATTCTAGAATCAATAGTTACATATATTTTTAAACCATCTCTGTAAATATCATAATCTGTACCGTCTGGTTTTTTATTTTCCTTAGTCCATTTTTTCATGAAATCTCTCAAATACTCTCTAAAGTAGGTTGCAGATCCTTGAATGTGACTTTCAGGTTTAAAGTTTAATACCAACGGTTTTTTTTGATAAAACTCTTTTTGAGCTGTAGTCAAAAATCCATTTTTCTCCATTTGGTGTAAAACCACATTTCTTCTTTCACGAACGGCATCCAAACGACGCACAGGATTGAATAATGAAGGGTTTTTCAACATTCCAACAAACATAGCTGCCTCATCAATAGTCAAGTCTTTAGGTTCTTTACCTAAGTACACCTGAGCTGCTGAACGAATCCCCACTGCGGTATTGACAAAATCTGTTTTGTTCAAATACATTGCAATGATTTCTTGTTTGGTATATTGTCTTTCCAATTTGGTTGCAATTACCCATTCTACAGATTTCTGAATCAAACGTACAATGATGTTTTTAGAACCTTCACCGTGATACAATTGTTTTGCCAACTGTTGGGTGATGGTACTGGCACCACCGCTACCACCGGCAGCAGAAATTGCACGCAAAGTACCTCTTGCATCAATACCTGAATGCTCATAAAAACGCTCATCCTCTGTAGCAACTAATGCTTTTACCAAGTGATCAGGAAGATCTGCATATTTAATTGGAACTCTATTTTCTAAATAAAACTTCCCTATAACAACACCGTCACTAGATATGATCTCTGTGGCCTCATTTGAGTTTGGATTCTCAAGTTCATCAAAACTTGGAATAGCGCCCAATAAACCCCAATATGCTAAAAGAAATAAAAGTATCATTCCTCCAAAAAGCCCACCAAATATTTGCCAAAATAATTTCAAATAATTCTTAGGCTCAGCACTCCCTTTTTTCTTATTCATTTGTATTCGTGTTTTCAATTCTAAATCCTACTTCAGTAATTCCATCTAATTTTGAAATTCCCTCAGTATGTCCTACTTCTCTAACGGCTTGAAATACTTTAAACGTATACTTTCCCGCTTGAGGAAATGTATAATTATCTTTAAACCACAAGGCACTTTCTTTCACGTCAGAAAATCCTTTACCCATCATAGAGCCATCAGGATTTGTCATCTGGTATTCCAAAGTGTCTCTCTTTACCGTTTTGTCTGGGAAACCTGTTTCCACAATTAGAAAGAGGTTACTGTAAGGATAAGCATCTGTAGTTCTCACATTTACATACATATTATACAGAGAAACTGTATCCTGCTGTTCGTGGTTAAAAACTACTGCTTTTTTCTTATCCCATCCATCTGCCGTGCTGATATATTGATCAAAAACACGATTCTTATCACATGAGAACAGGAGCAGCCCAAGTGAAAAAAGGACAAATATATACTTACTTCTTTGGAGCATTTTTAGGGTTATGCGTTTTGTTTGTATTGTTTGTATTGTTGTTTGTGCTCTGAGTTTTTTGTGGTGCGCGCTCTGTTGCAGTTCCTTCAGCAACTGCACCTTGTTTTGGAGCTACACGTTTTCTTACAGGTTTCTTTTTCTTTTTTGGTTGATCAAAACGCGTTAATGAATCTTGTCCAACCACATTGTGAAACTCTTTTTGTAAATCAACTTCGTTCTCAACAGTGTAATCCTCAATAGTTTCCACACGTTTGCGCTCTTTGTTCATCTGCATAATTTCCTTTACCTGGTCAACAGACAACACATACCAATGTGCGTAATTTGACGGATATGCGAACCACATCAAACGTTTGAAAATATCAATTTTTTGACAAACTGCATCTCCTTTATCTGTATACAACTTGGTTTCCATGGTTGGGAATTCCTTTAGTGCATCCAAATAAGTATCCAGCTCATAATTCAAACAACATTTTAATTTACCACATTGACCCGCAAGCTTTTGTGGATTTAAAGACAGTTGTTGGTAACGTGCTGCAGATGTATTTACACTTCTAAAGTCAGTCAACCAAGTAGAACAACAAAGTTCTCTACCACAAGATCCAATACCTCCCAATCTCGCCGCTTCTTGTCTGAAACCAACTTGTTTCATTTCAATACGCGTACTGAATTCACGGGCAAAATCTTTGATCAATTGTCTAAAGTCTACACGGTCACTCGCTGTATAATAGAACGTTGCCTTTGAACCGTCTCCTTGAAATTCAATGTCAGAAATTTTCATTTCCAAATTCAATTTAATCGCCAATTCTCTTGCACGAACTTTCATAGGCTCTTCACGATCCCGAGCTTCCGTCCAAATATCAATGTCTTTTTGAGTAGCTTTTCTATATACTTTAAGCAAGTCTCCTTTTGGATCCACGCCTTTTTTCTTCATTTGCACTTTCACTAATTCCCCAACAAGCGTTACAATTCCAACGTCATGTCCTGGAGAAGCTTCTGTAGCAATCACATCACCAATAGAAATGGTTAGTTTCTCATGGTTTCTGTAGAAGTCTTTTCTACCGTTTTTAAAACGAATTTCCACACAGTCAAAAACTTCCTGTCCGTTTGGTACCGCCATATTGGCCAACCAATCAAAAACCGTTAATTTGTTGCAGCTATCGGTGCCGCAAGTCCCATTATTTTTACAGCCACGCGGAGTACCATCTGCACTCTTTGTAGCACAACTTGTACATGCCATTTGTTATGAATATATATTGATCGCGACTAATGTCACTACGAAATCAAAAATTAATTTGTCTGTAAAGATATTACTTTTTAAAACAACCTTATCCATTAAAATTTTTATTTGTAGTAGCAAATTAGTTTAAAT